>CAYRJP010000340.1:0-2997 GCA_964424425.1 uncultured Bacteroidales bacterium
TTGAGCACGTAAACTACGGAGTGGAGTTGGCAAAAAAATACAATCTTCCTAAGCCTATTATCGATTTTATAACTACTCATCATGGCGAAGGAGTGGTAAAATATTTTTATACAAAATATGCCAATGAAAATAACGGCGAAGTGCCCGATATTTCTAAATTCTCTTATCCCGGACCTGCTCCGTTTACAAAAGAAACCGCCGTGCTTATGATGGCAGATGCTGTGGAAGCGGCAAGTAGAACATTAAAAGAGTATAACGAAAAAACAATCGGCAAACTTGTTGATAAGATTATAAACTCACAACTTGAAGATAAGCAGTTTGAAGAAGCTGATATTACTTTTAAAGATATTACTACCGTAAAAGAGGTGTTTAAGCAAAAACTGCTGAATATCTATCACGCACGTATTGAATATCCTGAAAAGAAAAAGTAATTTAGTTTAGTTATCCTTACGACAGTTAGTTTTGTAATTTGTTGATTATTAAATAGATAATAGCGTAAGAGATAATACTGTAAATCTTATTGATGTCTAATTATTTATAAATCAATAAATTAGTATATTTGTGGCTAAAAATCTAATGAACTATTGCCTTAAATATGTAAGTTATACTGCAACTATAAAATATTTAACTTTATTGTTGAGCAATAGAAATCCATTCTTATTTTTTATTGTGTAGTTTGGATTTATACATTTCAAGAAAATATTTTACAAAGCAATAGTAAAAATTTTAGATTAATAGCGATTTTCACTACTTTTATATAAATTTTACTAAACTGTGAATGCAAAAGACTACATAAAATATTTATTATCGGTAGAAAGTTATTCTTTTTCTTTTGAAGAGATAATAAATAATACCGAAAAAACAGAAACGGCATTAAAATTTGAGTTAGTCAGATTAATTCAAAAAAAAGAGATTTTTAATCTTAGAAAAGGATTTTATTTGATAGTTCCGCCCAGGTATTCAGGAAATGTTCAAATACCTGTTCAACTGTATATTGATAAATTGTTTGAATATCTTAAAAGAGAATATTATGTGGGTTTTTTTTCTGCTGCAAGATTTTACGGGGCAGGTCATCAGCAAATACAAAAAGATTATGTGATGACAGAAAAGCCTAAAATGAATGATATTAGGAAAAATAATTTTGAGATTCGTTTTTTAACAGCAACTAACTGGGCTGCTAATAATGTTGTTAAAAAAAAGTCTGATGCAGGTTTTTTAAAAATATCCGATCCTGCTCTTACTGCTGTTGATTTAATTCATTATCAAATGAAATTAGGTGGGTTAAACAAAATATTAACTGTTTTGGAAGAGTTAGTTGAGCAAATTACTATTGAAGAGATAACAAAACTTTTGTCGTGGTATCCTTATAAAAGCACTTTGCAGCGATTGGGTTTTTTGTTTGAAAAAATGGATGTTGATAAAGAATTAATTAATGCTTTAAAAGAATATCTTCAACAATTAAGATTATTTCCTGTATTACTTAGTCATCAGGTAAACCGAAAACCTGGTGTTGTTGATAATTTTTGGAAAGTAGATGTAAACATTAAACCTGAAAGTGATTTATGATTCCTAAGCCATATATAGCTAAATGGCAACAGTATTCGCCTTGGAAACATTTTTATCAGGTTGAGCAAGATTTGGTAATTAGCCGTGTTCTTGTGGAAATATTTTCAGATAAGTTTCTTAGGAATAAGTTGGCTTTTAGAGGAGGAACGGCTTTGCATAAATTATTTTTAAGTCCTGCTGTAAGATATTCGGAAGATATTGATTTGGTTCAAATTAAAACAGAACCTATTAAGCCGGTTATGGAACGGCTCAACGAAGTAATTACTTTTTTTGAAAAGCCGAGAAAAACACAGATAAAGGGACATGGTGCCAAAATATTTTATCGCTTTATTTCCGAATACGAATCAATACCGTTACGATTAAAAATAGAGATTAATTGCAAAGAACATCTAAATATTTTAGGTTGGGAAAATATAGATTTTTCCGTAAGCAATGAGTGGTTTTCAGGAAAAGCTGAAATAAAAACATATAATATTAATGAATTGCTTGGGACTAAGTTGAGAGCTGTTTATCAACGAAGTAAAGGGCGTGATTTATTTGATTTGTATTATTCAAAAAATAATATAAAATTAAATTTAAATCAAATAGTAGATTGTTTTAAACAATATACTGAATTTGGAACAGGGAAAAGACCACCAAGTAAAAAAGAATTTTTATTAAATATTGAAGAAAAAGAAAAAAGTCTTGATTTTACAGGTGATATGGAAGCTTTGTTGAGAACAGAAATAGAATATAATTATGCCGATGCGTTTGAATGGCTAAAAACAGAGTTAATACCATTGTTATAAATTTACATTAAGCATTTATCTTCCAAACTTTAATTTTGTTGTCTTTGCCTTTGAGTTCTTTTTCACCGACAAAAGAGAATAGCTTTTTGTTGCGGATATTTAACAGAGTTTGTTCGGTAATATAAATTGTATTTGGTTCGGCAATGCCTTGAATACGCGAGGCTGTATTAACGGTATCGCCGATTACGGTAAAATCTTTACGATCGTCGGTGCCCACTTCCACTTGAATAACTTCGCCGGTGTTTATTCCTATGCGTATTTTTAAAACGGGAAGTCCTGCATCTTTTCTGTTTTTGTTAAAATCTTTAAGTGCTTCGAGAATTTTCATCGCGGCAAGCACGGCGTCGTTGGCATCAATAAATGTTGCCATTACCGCATCACCTATAAATTTATCTATATCGCCGTGTGTTTCGCGGGTAATAATATCGCAAATGCCGAAAAAGTCGTTTAGCAGTTCAGCTACTTCACTTGGCAACATAAGTTCCGATATCGACGTAAAGTCAACAATATCAATGTAAAGAATGCTCAGTTCTTTTACCATATTTGTTTCGGAGTCGCTGTTGTCGAGTTGATTTATAATTTCATCGTATGTGTTGTTTGAAATATATTTTTGAACCAGACGATTAAATTTTTCTTGCAAAAT
>CAYRJP010000341.1:0-2978 GCA_964424425.1 uncultured Bacteroidales bacterium
AAACGATTGCTTACAAAACTGAAACGCTCGGAACAAGAACAACCATCAACAACATTTAATTTTAAAAAGGGATTTAAATAATTAGTATTTAGTTGAAAGTTATTTAATGATACAATGTTCAATGATACAATGTTCAATGATGTAATGATACAATTATTTAATGATGTAATGCGATAATGCAATAATGCGATAATGCAGAAATAAGCACGGAGGCTGAGCTTGTCGAAGCCGAATTGGCAACGAAGAAAATGATACAATGATACAATGGTTCAATGATTTAATTATACAATAATGCAGTAATGCGATAATGCAACAATAAGTTGAAAGTTTATAAAGTTGAAAGTTATTGCGGAAGCTAGTTTACTCCGATTCTTTCGGAGAGCACTTCGGCAAGCTCAGTGACCACCTGTCGAAGGCGAATTAGCAACGAAGAACAGTGCTAATTTGCAAAAGTCACTTCGACAAGCTCAGTGACCGTTACTTTGTGGCAATAAATTAGTGCCAATTTGTGTAATTTGTGGTTAAAAACCTTTGCGACTCTGTGTTTTTGCGGTAAAAACTCTTAATTTTCAATGCTCCTTAATGTTTCAAAATACACCTTATTGTTGTCCGTTTTGTAACTCTTTTGTTGACAATAGACCGCAAGCAGCAAAAATATCTTGTCCGCGAGAAGCTCTAATGGTGGCTATAATACCTTTTTTATTAAGATTTTCTTTAAATTCAAGCAAAATATCATCATTGGAACCTGTTAAATCGGAATCCGGAATCGGATGAAAACGAATAAGATTAACTCTGCAATGTATGCCTTTCAATAATTTAACAAGTTCATCAACATGTTTTTTGCTGTCATTAATTCCATTAAACATAATATATTCAAATGACACACGACGCTGTAATCCAAAATCAAAACTTTTTATCTCCTTTATTACATCTTTTACAGGATATATTTTTTGCACCGGCATCAACATTTTGCGTTCATCGTCAAATGGTGTATGAAGACTAATGGCAAGATGACTTTTGCACTCATTCAAAAAACGTTTCATAGCCGGAATAATACCTATTGACGAAACAGTAATTCGCTTAGGACTAAGAGCATAACCCCATTCGGCAGTAAGTATTTCAATACTTTTAAGAACTTCATCAATATTATCAAAAGGTTCTCCCATTCCCATATAAACAAGGTTTGTAATATCTTTAAACTCATCAATACTACGATATTGATTAAGAATTTCGCCTGCCGACAAATTACTCTGAAATCCTTGTTTTGCAGTCATACAAAATGTACAGCCCATTTTACATCCTACCTGCGACGATACACAAACAGTTTTCCGGTCTTTATCGGGAATCATAGCTGTTTCAATATAATTATTTCCTTTGGCGATAAACAGATATTTTTTTGTACCGTCAACACTTTGCTGAACTTTAAGTGGTGTTGCTAATTCTATTTGATACTTTTCGGAAAGTAGCTCTCTGTTCTTTTTTGAGATATTTGTCATCTTATCAATAGACGTTATCTCTTTTTGATAGAGCCATTGAGCAATTTGTTTAGCTGTAAAAGCAGGCATTCCGCTAGCATTACAAATCTCTTTTAATTCACTCAATGTTTTTCCGAACAAGTTTATTTTACTCATATTTTTATAAATAATTTTCTGCAAAGATACTTAATTAATGATACAATTATTCAATTATACAATGGTACAATGATATAATGCAATAATGAGTTGAAAGTAAAAAGTTTATAAAATAAAATTAGTCTAAGAAATCCCTTTTAAAGACCTGACAGGTTTTTCTTTAATGTAGATATACTAAACTTATTTTTTTATAGTTAGTTCTTTCATATAAACCTGCCAGGTCTACATGAGAAATGTGATAATAACGGAGGCTGAGCCTGTCGAAGCCGAATTGGCAACAAAGATGAAAAAAATTAGTGTAATTAGTGGACAAAAATACTTAAAACTTTTGTGTTCTTTGAGAAAGAAATAAAACTTAATTGTCTGAATTTCTTAATGTTGAAAAAATGGTTGAGCGTAGCGAAACTCTTATATGGTTCAAAACTAATGAGCGTAGCGAATGCAATAGTTAGCTGAAACTTAAAATAAATACAATCAATAAAAAAATAGACATAAATCTACTTTTAGTATTACAATTGTATAATTGAATTATGTTGATTAGATTTTTTTTGTGTAAATAAACACCGTAACTTGCACAAAATTTTAAACATTAATTAAAAACATAATTTATCATGGCAAGTTTCACAAAAGATGAAGCATTACGCTATCATGAACAGGGAAGACCCGGAAAAATAGAGGTTATCCCAACCAAACCCTACCGAACACAATACGATTTATCGTTGGCATATTCACCGGGTGTGGCTGAGCCTTGTAAAGAGATAGAAAAAAATCCGCATTTGGCGGGCAGATACACAGCAAAAAGCAACCTTGTAGGAGTAATAAGTAACGGAACAGCAGTTTTGGGGCTGGGCGATATAGGACCTTTGGCAGGAAAACCTGTAATGGAAGGGAAAGGCTTATTATTTAAGGTATTTGCCGATGTTGATGTATTTGATATTGAAGTAAACGAAAAAGATCCTAAAAAATTCATTCAGGCGGTAAAAGCAATTGCCCCAACCTTTGGAGGAATAAACCTTGAAGATATTAAAGCACCAGAATGTTTTGAAATTGAAGAAACTCTGAAAAAGGAACTTGATATTCCCGTTTTTCACGACGACCAACACGGAACAGCAATAATCTCAGGTTCGGGATTGCTAAATGCTCTTGAACTTACAGGAAAAGATATTAAAAAAGTAAAAGTAGTAGTAAACGGTGCCGGAGCTGCGGGTATTATGTGTGCCGAATTTTATATTACTCTTGGTGTTCAACGTAAAAATGTTTACTTACTTGATTCCAAAGGGTTAATTACCAAAAAACGCGATAACATTACGGGATTTAAAGCTAATTTTATTCAAAATTCCGATATGA
>CAYRJP010000342.1:0-2978 GCA_964424425.1 uncultured Bacteroidales bacterium
AATTTCAAAAAGAAGGAGTAGATGTTGAAATACAAACTTTTACTTTACAATATCCCAATTTTTTATTTCCGGGCAAAACACAATATGCCGAAAATGATGCTCCCAAAAATCTTACAATAGAACAATCGTTAAATTCTGTAAATCCGCTGAATTGGATTAAAACAGCAAAAAAAATTAAAAAACGGCAACCCGATATTTTGCTTGTAAGATATTGGTTACCTTTTATGGCTCCAAGCCTTGGAACAGTAGCTTGTATTGTTCGTAAAAATAAAAAAATAAAAGTTCTGTCGCTGGTTGATAATATCATACCACACGAAAAACGTCCCGGTGACCACATTTTTTCTTCGTATTTTGTGAAAAGTGTTGATGGATTTGTTGTAATGTCGAAAAGTGTTTTGCACGATTTGAAAACTTTTGACAAAAAAAAACCTAAGCTGTTTAGTCCGCACCCATTGTATGACAATTTTGGGCAAAAAACCGATAAAACAACTTCGTTGCAAAAATTAAATCTCAATCCCGAATATAACTATGTGCTGTTTTTCGGACTTATCAGAGATTATAAAGGGCTTGATTTATTGCTTGAGGCTTTCGCCGATAAAAGATTTACCGAATTAAAAATAAAACTTATTGTAGCAGGCGAATTTTACTCCAACGAAGCTAAATATAATACGATAATCGATAAATTTAATCTTCACGAAAGTGTAATTATTCACAACCGTTTTATTCCCGACAATGAAGTTACCTATTATTTTGGTGCAACCGATATTATTGCCCAACCATATAAATCAGCTACGCAAAGCGGTGTAACACAAATAGGATATCATTTTGAAAAACCTATGCTGGTAACAAATGTAGGTGGCTTAGCTGAGATTATTCCCGACGGCAAAGCCGGCTATGTGGTTAATGTTAATCCTAAAGATATAGCCGATAAACTTGTTGACTTTTTTGAAAATAACCGGCAAAATGATTTTATTGAAAATATAAAAGAAGAAAAAAAGAAATATGCATGGAGTAAAATGACCGATACAATCCGTAATCTTTATGACGTGGTTAATAAATAACAAATTTTATTCAATTGTTAATTACAAAAAGTAAAATAATGATTGATATAAAAGAGATATTTACTCAATACTACTCTCCTCTATGTAATTATGCAGCTAAAATAATTGCTGACAGCATTACTGCCGAAGATATTGTACAAAATCTTTTTATTCAACTTATTGAAAATAATAAAACAGATATTAAAAACCCTGAACGCTTTTTACTGCGAGCCGTAAAATTTAAATGTATTGATTATTTACGAACAAAAGATTTTAAAAGCGAAATTCATTTAAACAATCTTCCCGAACTTATTGATTCGGATAAACAAGATATTTCCGAAGAAGATATTGAACCTTTATTACACTATTTTGCAGCTAAATTACCCCCTAAAACCAGAGAAGTTTTTCTTTTAAGCAGAAAATCGGGACTTAAATACAAAGATATTGCCGAAGAACTTAATATTTCTGTTAAAACTGTTGAAAACCAAATGGGGCGTGCTTTGCGAATAATGCGACAACTGCTTAAAGAACAAGAATTCCTGACAATTTTATTATTTCTTTAAATAATAATTTATGAGCATTTCATAATAAAACTCACACCTTAACTGTCAAGCACTTTGTAAAGAAAATAATAAAAGCCTGTTAAAAACAGGCTGCCGGAGAAAGGCATGGCATATTTATAATCACCACGTTAAAACGTGGTGTTAATCTCATCTTTAAAAAAATATTTTCTCTCCAATAGGGGTATAACTTCTTTTTACCGACATACTGTTAAAAGAGCAATAAAATTTTACAGTTATGCCGGAAATATACAACTTATTAGCAAAGCATTTTTTGAATGAAACTTCTGAAAAAGAAGAGCAAAGTATAGATAAGTTCAAAAAAGAAAATCCCGAAGAGTATCAAATACTAAAACAACTTTGGGAAAAAGGAAATATCAAGGTTAAAGACTTTGATACCGCTAAGGCTTGGAACAGAGTTCAAAAACAGGTTAAACGTAAAAATCAAACAAAAGTAATTTCGCTTTGGACTAGGTTGAACAAAACAGCAGTAGCCGCCGCAGCAATTTTACTAATAGGAATATCCGCACTTTTTGTTTACAACAATATGCAGGTGAAAATGATTACAAAACAGTTATCAGCCAATGCAGAACCTATACAGATAATACTTCCCGACAGTTCTGTTGTTTGGTTGAACAGAAACTCGGCTGTTACTTTTCCCGAAAAATTTAAAAATAATATACGAAACATAAAATTAAAGGGAGAAGCATTTTTTAAAGTAACACGAAATCCCGAAAAACCATTTGTTATTAATACTCAAAATGCTGAAATAACGGTTCTCGGGACATCTTTTAACATAAAAAACAGTAATAATACAACAAGAGTTGATGTTACAACCGGAAAAGTTAATGTAAGTAATTTAGACCACACTGAACAAACAATCATTACAACCGGACTTTCCGCCATGGTAACAAATACCAAAACAAAACAGTTTAAGAATGACAACCCTAACTATTTAGCGTGGAAAACAGGAGATTTTATATTTAAAAATACAACACTAATCAAAGCTATTGACGATTTAAACAGTTATTACAACAACTGTTTTGTTTTAAGCGATACAACAAATATTCCTTGCAGCTTAACAGCCAAATTTCATAAAGCCGGCATAAAAGAAGTACTTGAAATTCTTGAACTTACCTGTGATATAAAAATTGTAAAAAAAGAAAATAAATACATAATAAAAACCGAGTAAATAATAAAAGCAATCAAAAATATTTTAAATATTAAGTATATGAAACATCTTAGGTACATAAAAATTATTTTACTTTTAATTATGTCAATTCCTGTTTTGGGACAAGAAATTAATCTTGACAAAAACATAAGCATAACTTTTCAAAATATCAGTTTGGAAGATGCTCTTAAAAAATTGGAACAGAAA
>CAYRJP010000343.1:0-2972 GCA_964424425.1 uncultured Bacteroidales bacterium
TTAAGATAATATAAGAGTTTCGCTACGCTCTCCGAAATCCTTCGGAGTAAACTAGGCTCCAAAGAGTCGGTCACTGAGCTTGCCGAAGTGACTTTTGCAAATTAGCACCGTTCTTCGTTGCAAATCTGCCTTCGACAAGCTCAGGCTCCAAATTAATTTTCTACTTTCAACTTTATAAACATTAATTCAGTTAATTAAGTTTTATTTTCACCACAAAGAACACAAAGTTTCACAAAGATTTTAAATGTTTTCACCGCTAAGACGCTAAGACGCAAAGGGTTTTTTGTCCACAAATTACACTAATTAACACTAATTTATTTTATTCTTCGTTGCAAATTCGGCTTCGACAGGCTCAGCCTCCGTGCTTATTTCTGCATTATTGCATCCTCCTGAGGCGGACAAGTTTTCTGCATTAAATCATTAAATCATTGTATCATTACACCATTGTATCATTATATCATTGTATCATTATATCATTAAATAACTTTCAACTCATTTAATTATTTCATCAAACAACTTATCAAAAACCGTATCGGTTCCATAAATAATATCTTTAATATTATACCATAATTCAATATCGGGATATAAAGACAGTTCTTTATCTTTGCTTCTGTCGGGGCGATAAAACTTTTTACACGAAACTATACCTCGCGTATGTGTTAGTGGCAAAGTAAACCATAACGCCTCTCCAAATTGTGTAGGTTTTTGACCCGTTGGCATACCTACGGTAACAGCAATATTGTTATCTCTTAATTTTATTGCTAACATTGCTGCACTGCTAAATGTTTTAGGACTTGTTAATATGTAAATATTTCCTGTAAATTTATATTTCGGCTCTTGCATATAATAAGGCGACTGCAAAGATGTCAAATACTCATTTCTACATTCATTTGATGAATTTGTAAATATTTTATCATTTTCTTTTATTAAAAATGGCAATTTAATTGTATCAAGTAAATGTTTTTCACGGTATTCGGTATAAATATCGTTAAAATATTTCGGATGTCGTTGTTTTAACAAATTTGAGAGTTTTACACTTTCCGAATAATCTTTAACTTTTGAAGAAGATGTAATATATTCTAATAATTGTTCATTTAAAATACTAGAGCCTCCCCTGTTTTGGCGAACATCAATAACCAAATTTTGAATGTTATCTTTTTCAACATCGTGAAACATCTTTTTCAAAAATTTAGAAAAATTACCTCCACGTATCCACCACGCCACATAATAAACAAAATACATTGGTTTATATCTTTTTTTATTGGCTTTTAAATACTGTAAATCTCTACATTCTTGATAATGAAAATAACAAGTGTTTTTATCGTTTAATATTTTATAGTGAAATAAATTATTACTGAAACCTGTAAGTTTATTTTCAGGTAATTGTTTAAATTTATTTTTAGATAGTTGAGTAAATTCTATTGTTTCAATTTTACTATTTAATTGTTTTACTTTTAATTGTAAAATTTTATTATCTGAAATAACTTCTATTAATTTAAGAAATTGGTAATCATTCAAAGCCTTAACAATATTTTCAAGATAACAGTATCTGTTTTCACAAGAAAAATATTCCGATGCTCTGTTTATTACTGTATCTATCGGAATATTGTTAAAACTCAATATCTCTGCTCCCAACCAATCTTTTGGCAAGGTTTTGTCTAAATTCGAAATAAATATTTTATTCTTTACATAGTAAATTTGTAGCGGATATTTAAAATCATTTGTCATCTGCCCAAAAAATATTTTTGTATGAGCATCTTTTAATTTTGAAACATATTTTTGTGCATATATTTGAAAATCAACATTTTTATCTATGCTTTGCAATTTTTGTAATGTTATTTTTTTACATTTCTCTAATTCTTCTTTATCTATATTTTCATAAATATTAGGGTGTGTATCTTCTAATAATTGTGTCAAATAAATAAAATCTTGCTGATAGATATTTAAACTGTCATTTTGTGCCACAACAAATGAAATATTAAAAACCAATAATAAAAGTATTTGCAATATTTTTTTCATTATTTATAATTTATTTTTTATGATTTACTTTTTTTAAAAACATTAAGAAAATCAGATATTAGATTCTCACGCTAAGTCGCAAAGGTTTTTGTCCACAAATTATATTAATTTTCACTAATTTATTTTCTTCTTTGTTGCAAATTCGCCTTCGACAAGCTCAGCCTCCGTGCTTATTTCTGCATTATTGCATCCTCCTGAGGCGGACAAGTTTTCTGCATTAAATCATTAAATCATTGTATCATTACACCATTGTATCATTATATCATTAAACAACTTTCAACTTTACAAACTTTCAACTTTCAACTTTTAACTTTCAACTTTTAACTTTTAACTTTTAACTCCGTTTTATTACTCATACCTCAACGCTTCAACAGGATTTTTGCGGGCGGCAATATAACTTTGAATAGTTACGGTAATTACCGAAACAATCATAATAACCAATCCCGACAAGGCAAAAATCCACCAACTGAGTTCGGTTTGATAAGCAAAACTTTGCAGCCACATTTTTACCGACAGATACGAAACAGGGAAAGCAATTACAAAAGCGACAAATATCTTTTTTATAAAACTTTTATTTAACATCAGTAAAATTTGGTTTATCGTTGCTCCGTTTACTTTACGAATACCAATCTCTTTAACTCTATATTCCGTTATAAAAATAATGAGTCCCAAAGTACCGATAAATGATATAAATATTGATACAATGCTGAAAATCAATATTAAAAATGCTTGTTTTTCTTCCGATTTGTATAAAGAATCAAGTTGTTCATCGAGAAAACGGTAGTCTATCGGATATTTTTTTTCGAAATCGGAATAAACTTTTTTAATGTAGTCAACAGTTTGTTCTACATTTTTACCCGATATTTTTAAACTTAATTCGTTGTGACGGGTTTTTGTTAGCCAAAATGCCATAGGCTTAACTTCGGAATGTAGCGAAGCATATTTCATATCTT
>CAYRJP010000344.1:0-2966 GCA_964424425.1 uncultured Bacteroidales bacterium
TGCAGGCGGCATTGTTTCATCGGCTGTTGACGGACAAAACTGTGCATCCGGTATTGCCGAATTTCTAAAAAATTTATAGCAACAATTAAATTGCAAATCTCTGTTTCGCACATTAACACTAACCACAACCCTGCGATGTGTGTTTTCTCTTGATATTTTTGCGGGTCCCGTTGTATATTTTATTTCCGCCAGCTCTTTTAGCGGTATTTGGTTTCCGTTTGGCAGCGGCACATGTAAATTTTTTATGTTGTCAATATCTGTTCTGCTACTTTTATCAAGACGAATAACCATACCGAAGCGTTTTTCGCCTTCAAAAACACTTCCAGCTTTTTCTCCTCCGAATGCTACTGCCAGATACCTGTTTAATGTAGATGCGTCAATACCGTATAAAGCTATTTTATCACGATTATAAACTATACTCATTTGTGGCAACCCTGATGTTTTTTCAAGTATTACATCGGCAGCTCCGGGAATACTCTCAATAAG
Source organism: uncultured Bacteroidales bacterium (assembly GCA_964424425.1). Classification (GTDB taxonomy): domain Bacteria; phylum Bacteroidota; class Bacteroidia; order Bacteroidales; family SZUA-534; genus GH45. The sequence goes on from CAYRJP010000344.1 coordinate 487, forward strand.
TTTTTTTATCTCCATTGCCTTTTGGTTAAGGTATTCAAGGTCTTCGCCAAATATTTTTACCGCAATATCAGCTCTTACTCCGGTTATTAACTCATTAAAACGCATCTCAATGGGTTGGGTAAATTCATACTCTATCCCCGGCATAACCGATAATGCATTTTTAAATTCTTCCGCCAACTCTTCTTTACTTTTTGCCTTTGTCCACTCTTTACGAGGATGCAGTTTTATTATCATATCAATCTCTTCCATCGACATAGGGTCGGTAGGAACTTCGACAGCTCCTATACGACATACTATTTGGTCAACCTCATCGGGAAACTCTTTTATAAGAATATTCTCCATTTTTGTTGTCATCTCTATTGTTTTCGACAACGAAGTTCCCGTTTTAAGCACAGGCTGTATCACAAAATCGCCTTCGTCAAGCGTGGGGACAAATTCTCCTCCCATTTTTGAAAAAGTTATACCCGTAATTATCAGCGAAAGCAATGCCAATCCCAATACTTTTCTTTTATTGTTGTATGACCATTTTATTACCGGTTCGTAAGTTATATTTGCAAAATGCATTATTCTGTCGGCAATAGTTTTTTTGTTTTCAGGCGGTGGTTTTAAAAACAGCGATGTTGCAACAGGCAACCATGTAAAACCGAATATCATTGCTCCTATTATTGCAAAACTGAAAGCCAATGCCATCGGACGAAACATTTTACCTTCTACTCCGCTTAACGATAAAATGGGAATAAATACTATCAATATTATTATTTGTCCGAATACTGCTGAACTCATCATTCGAGATGCTCCGGTAAAAGGATATTTTATCCATAATGGTTTTTTTCTCGCTTGACGATACCCCTTCGAGGCTTTTTCGCTCGTAAGCAAGTTTTAAAACAATAAACTCAACAATAATAACCGCTCCGTCTATTATTATTCCGAAGTCGAGAGCACCAAGGCTCATTAAATTGGCATCAATACCGAAGATATACATCATCGACAATGTAAATAGCAGAGCCAGCGGTATCATTGATGCAATAACAAGTGCCGACCTTACATTTCCTAACAATAAAAACACTGTTATTACAACAATAAGAAAGCCTAAAATAAGATTTTCGGTTATTGTAAACGATGTTTTACCTATTAACTCGCTTCTTTCAAGAATAGGATTTATAAACACCCCTTCGGGAAGACTTTTCTGAACCTCTGCCACTCGCTCTTTAACTGCATTTATAACTTGTTTTGAGTTTGCATCTTTAAGCATCATTATCTGTCCCATTACCTTTTCGCCCTCGCCGTTTGCAGTAATTGCTCCAAAGCGGTTGGCATAACCGAAATGCACTTTCCCTATATCTTTAATAAAAACAGGCGTACCGTGTTCGTTTTTTATTACAATATTTTCAATGTCTTTAAGCGATTTCACCATTCCGTCGCCACGAATAAAATAACTTCTGTTAGTTTTTTCAATATATCCGCCTCCCGACACACTGTTGTTTCGTTCCATTGCTTCAAAAACTTCGAGTAAAGTTACATTCAAACTTCTTAACTTATCGGGATTTACAGCTACTTCATACTCTTTGAGATAACCTCCCCAACTGTTAACTTCTACCACACCTTTAATTCCCGAAAGTTGGCGTTTTACAATCCAGTCTTGAATTGTGCGTAGTTCCATTGGAGTATATTTATCTTCGAATCCGGGTTTTACATCAAGAATATATTGATAAATTTCGCCCAATCCTGTGGTAATAGGTCCCATAGAAGGAGTTCCAAAACCTTCGGGAATATTTTCTTGTGCCGATTTTATTTTTTCGGCTATCAATTGTCGCGGTAAGTATGTTCCTATTTTATCTTCAAAAACAATAGTTACCACCGACAATCCGAACTTTGAAACGGAACGAATTTCTTCTACTCCCGGAAGATTTGCCATTTCAAGTTCAACAGGTGCCGTTATAAACTGTTCTATCTCTTGTGTCGAAAGATTTCCCGATGTGGTAATAACCTGAACCTGATTATTTGTTATATCGGGCACTGCTCCAATAGGGATATTCATTATTGAATAAACACCGAATCCGGCAACGGTAAGCGTAAAAAGAATTATTATCAGTTTATTGCTAATACTGAAATTTATTATTTTTTCAATCATAAATACAGGTTTAACTAACAATTACTGTGTGAGTTATTAACTTAAGACATTTAAGAATAATTTTAAAGTAAAACTCACACCGTGACTTACAAATTTAATGTTTCATATTTGTTTATATGACATTATTGTTAACAACCGGCATTTGATTTTGTTTAATTCGCATCTTTATTTGTGAAAGGTTAAGAATGTTAGATTGTGAGATAATAAAAAATATTATTTTAACTCCCGATTAAAGTCGGGAGCAGACAAAAATATCGGTTGGTATATGAGGCGTACTGCTTTTAGAAATGTTTATTTTTAACCCAAACTATGCAATAGAAAACAAAAATAGTTTTCTATTGTATAGCGA
>CAYRJP010000345.1:0-2961 GCA_964424425.1 uncultured Bacteroidales bacterium
TGATATATAGTTTTTTATTCGTTTTACGGCTTCATTAATTTCATCATTATTACGAGCAATATTTATGCGAATAATATTTTTACCGTTTTCTGAGAAATGAATACCCGGCACTACAGCTACTTTTTCTTTCTCATATAAATCAAGAGCGAAATCAAGACCATTCGAGAATTTATACGGCAATTCTGTCCATATAAAATAACCGCCTTGTGCATTTTTAGGTTTAAAGCCAAGCTGTTCTATTTTATCGGAAAGTAATGTATAGTTTGTTTTTAGTTTTTCACGTAATTTTTTAGTGTAGTCGGCTCCAAAGTTTGATAAATCAACATACTCAGCAATAGCTTGTTGGAGTATCGACGGTGAACACAGCCCTGTGTAATCGTGAATATCGGTAATAGCTGCCATATGTGATTCGGGAGCTATTAAATATCCAATTCGCCAACCTGTAATAGAGAATTTTTTTGAAAATGCATTTACATAAAAAATATATTCATTTTCTTTATTGAGAGAAAAATACGGTTTATTGTCAAAATATAAATCGGAATAAACAGCATCGAACACTAAATAAACTCTGTTTTTTGTGCATATCTCAACCAAAATATCAACCTCTTTTTTTGTCCATACTTTACCAAACGGGTTACCGGGAGATGCAAGAAATATCAACTTAACATTATTTTCTTTTATACTTTGTTCTAACTCTTCAAAGTTAATATTGTTGTTTTTATCTAAATTAAAAGCAACAAAAGGAATGTTGAATATACGCGGTAAATGTTTATAGCTTTCGTAAACAGGGTCGAATGCAAGAATTGAAAATTTACCGTTAATAGTTTTTAAAAAATAAGTGACCAGTAAAGAAAGGGCTTCGGTAGCTCCGTTTACTATTAAAAATCTTTTTTTTGAAATATTATAATGTTCTTCAAGTTTTTGTAATAAAAAATTATTACCTGTTCCCGGAGCATATTGATGTAAATTATTAAAAACATTTTTTTGTAAAATATCGAGTAATTCTTTGGGTGGATTGAATGCAGGAATGCCTTGAGCTAAATTTATTCCTCCGTTAGTCTTAACTTTATTTGCCATAAAGCTGATTAACGACCCTTTTGGCTTATCCATTATTTTAGTTTTATATGTTTTGTTGATATTATATTTTAATATGGAATGAAATAAAAAGGTATATCAACCAAATCTCTGAAATATTCGCCGGCATCGAGCATATCTTCGTCATCTTCAAGGTAATGCCATTCAATTTTAACATTAGCTCCGCTCTGATAAAGAATATTTAATTTTTTTATAAAAGAAAAAAACATTTTTGATGAGGCGGTATTATAATATTTCATTTTAAATGATAGCACTGTTTGCTTTGCCGGCTGTTTAACATATTCGTCAATCCAACTGACAACCGGATTATATAATAAAGATGCATTTTCGGGTAGAGACTGTCCTGATATTTCCAAATTACCTGTTTTTGCAGAAAATACCAAATCAGGCTTTTGTTTATCCCCTTGTATCGTTAAATCATTCATCTCAAAATAAAATTAGTAGTTTTTTTATAAAATTAATAAGTTAACCCTTATAAAACAAACAATAATGAGTTTTTTGATTATTTTTTATTTAAAAATATCTCAAAATCATTTAATTTTTGAGGTGTTCCTATATCAAACCATGCTCCATTATACTGATAACCAGATATTTTAAAATCTTCAGATATTTTAAGATATGCATCAATAATACTGAATTTTTTTTTGTCGGGCATCATGTCTAAAATATCAGGCGAAACAATATGAATACCACAAAATGCATACTTTTTTAAATTATCACTGTTTCGGGTTATTATTCTTTCATTGGTTTGGTTATTTCCCCATCCCGAAAGGTAATTACTATTGTTAAACAATAGGTAACGTGAAGATTCCCTGTTATTTATTGCTAATGTGGCAACAGATTTGTTTTTTAAATGTGAATTAAGCATATCGGTATAATCAATATCCGAATATATATCAACATTTTGAATAAGAACAGGCTCGTTACTTTTAAACTGAGATAATGCTTTTTTTATTCCTCCACCGGTATCAAGCAATAGTTCTGTTTCATCGGATATTTTAATGTTTAGATTAAAGTTGTTGTTTTGTTTTAGAAAATCTTTTATCAAATTTGAGAAATGATGTGTATTTATTACAATATCGGTAATTCCCGATTTACTTAATCGTTCAATATTTATTTGTAAAAGTGTTTTCCCGCCTGCTTCAACAAGAGCTTTGGGTTTGCTTTTTGTCAATGATTTCAGTCTTGTTCCCAGTCCTGCTGCAAGAATAAATGCTTTCATATTTTTATTTTAACATAAATTTAATAAAAAATTACTTAGACAGGCTCTATAACCGGAATTTACTTATTCCTACAAACAAAACCTTTATGTGCTAATGTCTTTTATTTTTTTCGGTTTACAAAGTTTTTTATCTTTTTTTGCTTCTCTGCTGCATTTTTCGCAGGAATATTTTGGTTCTTTGGGAGGTTTATAATCTTTATCTTTACATTTTTTTGTCATAACAGTTACTTGTAATTTATCTGAATTAAATTTTTTATTAAAAAAAATCAGATTATCAGCATAAAAAAAAAATCAGATGTTTGTTTTAACCCAAAATACGATAATAAGCTGAAAGTAAAAAGTTTGTAAAGTTAAAAGTAAGCGTCTAGTAGTCTAATAGTCTAGTAGTCTAGTTTCTAGCATTTCGAACAATAGTGAGAAATCTTAATTTAATGTTTCAAAAAAAAACCTGACAGATTTTATTTATACATAAGTATGTTATCAGTCTGTCAGGTATAAATCAAATTTTGCTATAATTTTTTATAATAAATCGCTAGCCAATTCCGACAGGATACTTCGCTCTCCCTTTACAAGATTAACATGAGCAAACAGTTCTTGACTTTTCATTCGGTCGGTTAGGTATGTTAATCCGTTTGATGTTGTAT
>CAYRJP010000346.1:0-2941 GCA_964424425.1 uncultured Bacteroidales bacterium
GTTATGGTAATAAATAGTATTGATATTATAGTATATATTTTTTTCATCGTGTGTTTAAATAAAATTTTTAAAATAAAATTTTTATCATTTATTAACCGGTTTTATCTTTTTCGTGAACCTGAACCGTAAGAGCTTCTGCTTCCTGATGAGCCTGAATTTCTAGTGCCTGAACTTGATGATGAAGGACGAGGCGATGAATATGTAGAACCTGATGAAGAGGAACGCGGTGATGAATATGTAGAACTTGATGATGAAGGTTTGGGAGATGTAAATGTAGAATTACTGCGAGATGAAGACCCTGAATAAGTTCTACCCGATGAATGCGAACCTGACGATGAACCCGTTCTCAATGAATTTCCTGAATATGTTCTAACAGGTGAACTTACACTTCGTGATGAGTTGGAAAATGTTGTTCGTGTTCTGCTATAACCCGATGATGAATTAAATGTATTACGATTACCGGTATAACTTCTGGTATAACTGTTAATATATTTTTCGGTATTATGACTAATATTTGAACCTCCTCTTTTTGCCGCTGTTCCTGTTCGCGTATAAGTTACATTATTATTTGAATGTGTTCGATTACGAGTAACAGAGGTTCGTGTTTTACTTAATGAGTTACTTCCGTCAATTATCACGGCTGTTCTAACACTTGGCAATGTTTGTGTTTTTCGGGTAGCTGTTGTTGTAATTTCTTTTGTTTTGGAATTCTGAAGTGTTGATGATTGTAAATTAACTTTTCGAGTTCCTTGTGATATTGTTTGAGTTTTTATTGTTCCTGAACCTGCCGGAGTTATTGTTGCATCTTTAATTTGTGAACTTACAGGTGTATTTGTTGTTACGGGACTGTTTGTTGTTACTGAATATCTAGGTCCGTAACTGTATCCGCGTCTATTGGGATAATCCGGATTTATTGGATAAGAAGGATAATCGGGATACGGGTCGTAGCAACATCCGTAATACGGAGGATAATAACCGTAATATGGAGGATATCCCCAGTAAGGAGGCATATATCCCCAGTAAGGAGGATAAAAACTCCAAAACGGGTCGTAATAAGGATAACCGTAACCCATACCGTATCCAAATCCAAATCCTACACCCCATGACATCATTGCGTAAGGACTAACACCCATATTAAGATTTACATAAGTATTTGAAGATGCATCTTCATCAAAATAGTTTCCTTCGTAATCATCGTCTTGAAATTTCTTTAATCGGTTTGCATATTCGTAATCGTTATAATTGCTAAGAATAAAATCACCGTTAGTGGTGTCGCTGTAATGAGCAATAGCTACGGAATCTTGAATTTGCTTTAATTGTTTGGCTTGTTTTCGGGCTACTTTTTTAGGGTTATAATAAATATCATCAACATAAGCCTGATTTGTAGTTCCACAGGAAGAAAAAAGTATTAATCCCGCAAAAAATAGTAATATGTGTAGTAATTTTTTCATAAGCGGCATTTTATTTGTTTTATATTAAAAATATTATCGTTTATTTTGTGCTTAAATTTATAAAAATATTTATAACAAATTTTATACCAATTTAACAATTATGGGAAAGTTTTTAACAAGTCGAGAGGAAAATTATTCGCAATGGTATAATGAGCTGGTAGTAAAAGCTGATTTAGCCGAGAATTCGGCAGTAAGAGGAAGTATGGTTATCAAGCCTTACGGCTACGCCATTTGGGAGAAAATGAAAGAATCTTTGGATAAGATGTTTAAAGAAACCGGACATGTTAATGCTTATTTCCCGTTGTTTATTCCGAAATCTTTTTTTAGTAAAGAGGCTGATCATGTAGAGGGATTTGCCAAAGAGTGTGCCGTAGTAACTCATTACAGATTACGTAACAGAGCTGATGGTAAAGGCATTGAAGTTGACCCCGATGCAAAACTTGAAGAAGAACTGATTGTGCGTCCCACTTCGGAAACAATAATTTGGAATACCTATAAAAACTGGATACAGTCTTACAGAGATTTACCTCTTTTGATTAATCAATGGGCAAATGTTGTAAGGTGGGAGATGAGAACCCGCCTGTTTTTGCGAACAGCAGAATTTTTATGGCAAGAGGGACATACTGCTCACGCTACCAAACAAGAAGCGATAGATGAAACAATACAGATGATAAATATATATGCAGAGTTTGCCGAGAAATTTATGGCAATGCCTGTTATAAAAGGAGTAAAAACTGCCAACGAAAGATTTGCCGGAGCTTTAGACACGTATACCATTGAGGCATTAATGCAAGACGGGAAAGCCCTTCAATCGGGCACTTCGCACTTTTTAGGACAAAATTTTGCGAAAGCATTTGATGTTAAATTTACAAACAAAGAGAGTAAACTTGATTATGTATGGGCTACATCGTGGGGTGTAAGTACCAGATTAATGGGAGCACTTATTATGTCGCACTCCGATGACAACGGGCTTGTATTACCTCCTAAACTTGCTCCTTTTCAGGTTGTTATTGTTCCAATTTATAAAAACAAAGAACAGTATGATGCTCTTATTGAAGTTGGAAACAGAATAAGCGAAGAATTAAAAGATTTGAATGTAAGTGTTAAATTTGATACTCGCGACACACACAAACCGGGTTGGAAATTTGCCGAATATGAGCTTAAAGGAGTGCCTGTTCGTTTAGCAATCGGAGCCAGAGACCTTGAAAACGGCACAATAGAAATTGCTCGTCGCGACACTTTGGAGAAACAAACAATTAAACAAGAAGGTATTGCTCAATTTGTTAAAGATTTGCTTGATGATATTCAGGTGAATATTTACAATAAAGCATTGAAATACAGAGAAGAACATACTTACAATGCTGATACTTACGAAGAGTTTAAAGATATTTTAGATAATAAAGGCGGGTTTGTATATGCTCACTGGGACGGAACAGTTGAAACCGAACTGAAAATAAAGGAAGAAACAAAAGCTACAATTCGCTGTATTC
>CAYRJP010000347.1:0-2932 GCA_964424425.1 uncultured Bacteroidales bacterium
AATTTCAAAAAGAAGGAGTAGATGTTGAAATACAAACTTTTACTTTACAATATCCTAACTTCTTGTTTCCCGGGAAAACTCAATATGCAGAAGGTGATGCCCCCGAAAATCTTAAAATAGAGCGGTCATTAAACTCTGTTAATCCGCTGAACTGGATTAAAGTTGCAAGAAAAATTAAAAAAATACAACCTGACATTTTACTTATAAGATATTGGTTACCTTTTATGGCTCCAAGCCTTGGAACAGTAGCTCGTATTGTTCGTAAAAATAAAAAAATAAAAGTTCTGTCGCTGGTTGATAATATTATCCCACATGAAAAACACCCCGGCGACCGCATTTTTTCTTCGTATTTTGTGAAAAGTGTTGATGGATTTGTTGTAATGTCGAAAAGTGTTTTGCACGATTTGAAAACTTTTGACAAAAAAAAACCTAAGCTGTTTAGTCCGCACCCATTGTATGACAATTTTGGGCAAAAAACCGATAAAACAACTTCGTTGCAAAAATTAAATCTCAATCCCGAATATAACTATGTGCTGTTTTTCGGACTTATCAGAGATTATAAAGGGCTTGATTTATTGCTTGAGGCTTTCGCCGATAAAAGATTTACCGAATTAAAAATAAAACTTATTGTAGCAGGCGAATTTTACTCCAACGAAGCTAAATATAATACGATAATCGATAAATTTAATCTTCACGAAAGTGTAATTATTCACAACCGTTTTATTCCCGACAATGAAGTTACCTATTATTTTGGTGCAACCGATATTATTGCCCAACCATATAAATCAGCTACGCAAAGCGGTGTAACACAAATAGGATATCATTTTGAAAAACCTATGCTGGTAACAAATGTAGGTGGCTTAGCTGAGATTATTCCCGACGGCAAAGCCGGCTATGTGGTTAATGTTAATCCTAAAGATATAGCCGATAAACTTGTTGACTTTTTTGAAAATAACCGGCAAAATGATTTTATTGAAAATATAAAAGAAGAAAAAAAGAAATATGCATGGAGTAAAATGACCGATACAATCCGTAATCTTTATGACGTGGTTAATAAATAACAAATTTTATTCAATTGTTAATTACAAAAAGTAAAATAATGATTGAGATAAAAGAAATATTTACGCAATACTACTCTCCGCTATGTAATTATGCAACAAAAATAATTGCCGACAGCGTTACTGCTGAAGATATTGTGCAAAATCTTTTTATTCAACTTATTGAAAATAATGATATTGATATTAAAAAACCTGAACGCTTTTTACTGCGAGCCGTAAAATTTAAATGTATTGATTACCTGCGGACAAAAAACTTTAACAGCGAAATTCATTTAGACAATCTTCCCGAACTTATCGATTCGGATAAACAAGATATTACCGAAGAAGATATTGAACCTTTATTGCACTATTTTGCAGCTAAATTACCCCCTAAAACCAGAGAAGTTTTTCTTTTAAGCAGAAAATCGGGACTTAAATACAAAGATATTGCCGAAAAACTTAATATTTCTGTTAAAACTGTTGAAAATCAAATGGGACGTGCCCTTAGAATAATGCGACAGTTACTTAAAGAACAAGAATTTCTTACAATTTTATTATTTCTTTAAATAGTTACTTTGTAAAAAAATAACAAAAGCCTGTTAAAAACAGGCTGCCGGAGAAAGGCATGGCATATTTATAATCACCACGTTAAAACGTGGTGTTAATCTCATCTTTAAAAAAATATTTTCTCTCCAATAGGGGTATAACTTCTTTTTACCGACATACTGTTAAAAGAGCAATAAAATTTTACAGTTATGCCGGAAATATACAACTTATTAGCAAAACATTTTTTGAATGAAACTTCTAACAATGAAGAACAAAGTATTGACAAATTCAAAAAAGAAAATCCCGAAGAGTATCAAATACTAAAACAACTTTGGAAAAATGGGAACATAGATGTTAAAGACTTTGATACCGCTAAGGCTTGGAACAAAGTTCAAAAGCAGGTTAAACGTAAAAATCAAACAAAAGTAATTTCGCTTTGGACAAGGTTAAACAAAACAGCAGTAGCCGCAGCAGCAGTTTTATTAATAGGAATATCTGCACTTTTTGTTTATAGTAATATGCAGGTGAAAATGATTACAAAACAGTTATCAGCCAATGCAGAACCTATACAGATAATACTTCCCGACAGTTCTGTTGTTTGGTTGAACAGAAACTCGGCTGTTACTTTTCCCGAAAAATTTAAAAATAATATACGAAACATAAAATTAAAGGGAGAAGCATTTTTTAAAGTAACACGAAATCCCGAAAAACCATTTGTTATTAATACTCAAAATGCTGAAATAACGGTTCTCGGGACATCTTTTAACATAAAAAACAGTAATAATACAACAAGAGTTGATGTTACAACCGGAAAAGTTAATGTAAGTAATTTGAACCACACTGAACAAACAACCATTACTGCCGGACTTTCCGCCAAAGTAACAAATACACAAGTAAAAAACTTTAAGAATGACAACCCTAACTATTTAGCGTGGAAAACAGGAGATTTTATATTTGAAAATACAACACTAATCAAAGCTGTTGACGATTTAAACAGCTATTACAATAATAGTTTTGTTATTGAAAATACTACAAATATTCCTTGTAGCTTAACAGCCAAATTTCATAAAGCCGGCATAAAAGAAGTGCTTGAAATTCTTGAACTTACCTGTAATATAAAAATTGTAAAAAAAGAAAATAAATACATAATAAAAACCGAATAAATAATAAAAGCAATCAAAATTATTTTAAATATTAAGTATATGAAACATCTTGGATACATAAAAATTATTTTACTTTTAATTGTGTCAATTCCTGTTTTGGGACAAGAAATTAATCTTGACAAAAACATAAACATAACTTTTCAAAATATCAGTTTGGAAGATGCTCTTAAAAAATTGGAACAGAAA
>CAYRJP010000348.1:0-2928 GCA_964424425.1 uncultured Bacteroidales bacterium
ATGCAAAATATTTCGATAAAGTAATTTTAAATGATAATTTAGATAAAGCAAAACATGAAGCCGAAGATATTTTAAATGATTTTTTAAATAGATAGAAATCAACAGTTATATTGTTAAAGTTTATTGGTAATTAATTTACTTTTAAAATCTTTAGAAAACTTATTGAAGTGATTCTACAAATAAATATTTCAACTTAATTTTTTTCATTAAATCATTATATCATCGAATAATCGTATTTTTGTATAATTTATTAAACATTAAAGTATATGACAGGACTATATTTCGGCTCGTTTAATCCCATTCATATCGGTCATTTAGCTATAGCCAACTATTTTTTGGAGTTTGCCGATTTAAAAGAGTTGTGGTTTGTTGTCAGTCCGCAAAATCCATTAAAACAAAAATCGTCACTATTGCCTGATTATCAACGGCTAGAACTTGTAAATCGTGCTTTACGCGATTACCCGCGATTCAGAGCTTCAAGTATTGAATTTAACCTGCCCAAACCTTCATATACAATTGATACTCTGGCTTATCTTAATGATAAATATCCTGAGAAAGAGTTTGCCCTTATTATTGGTGAAGATAATTTAGCATCTTTTCATAAATGGAAAAATCATGAGTTGATATTAGAAAACAATAAAATATTAGTTTATCCGCGTCCGAATTGTGAAAAAAATAATTTGGCAAATCATAAAAATGTAACTTTTGTTGATGCTCCGCTAATGGAAATATCATCCAGCTTTATTCGCAATGCCGTAAAACAAGGTAAAGACATAAGATTTTTTCTTCCCGAAGAGGTGTGGCAATATATTGACGAAATGCATTTTTATAAATAGAGAGATAATTATACAATGGTTCAATGGTATAATGATACAATGATTTAATGATATAATGATTTAATGCAATAATGCTACAATGCAGAAATAAGCACGGAGGCTAGTTTACTCCGAATTTATTTCGGAGAGCGGAGTCGAAGCCGTATTAACAATAAAAAGCGGTACTAATTTGCAAAAGTCACTTCGACAGGCTCAGTGACCGGCACTTTGTAGTAATAAAAATAAATTTGTGTTAATCAGTGTAATTTGTGGTTGAAAATCTTTGTGTCTTTGCGTCTTAGCGGTGAGATAATTAGTTGAAAGTTGAAAGTTTATAAAGTTAAAAGTTGTGGTGGAGGCTGAGCTGGTCGAAGCCGAATTAGCAACAGAGTTGAAAGTTGTTTAGAAAAAATCTTAATTTTCTGACTTCTTAGTTTTCTTAACAGCTTAATGTTTAAGTGATTGGAAGATGAATGTAGCGAAACTCTTATAAGTTCTTAAATGTCTTATATGGTTCAAAAAAATGCGATAATAAGTTGAAAGTCACTACAACAAGCTCAGTGACCGGAAGAACTGATTCTGATTTACTTCGATTATTTCAGAGAGTGCTTCGGCAAGTTATGTGACTACCTGCCGAAGCCTAATTAGCAATGAAGTAGAATATTTATAAAATAAAAATTCTTTGTGTTTCCGTAATTTTGCGTGAAAACTCTTAATTCACTAACTACTTAATTTTCTAAATGTCTTAAAAATTAAACCTTTAATGTTGAAAAATAATCTTCAATGTTTTAATATTAATTAAACACCAAATTAACTTTAACTCCGCCTCTTATCCACCTGCCGGGTTGTGGAACTCCGCCAATGTCGTTATAATCAACATCAAAAATATTTGATACTTCAATATACGGGTTAAATATTTTATGCTCCAGATATAATTTTGCATCTACAATAGTAAACGGTTCATATTGTTTAGTGTCGTAGCCATCGGTTTCACTATTGTAAACCTGATAATCGCCGTTTCTGTCCTGATAAACAAATTGCCAATTGGTATAAATATTTTTATACAATCGTAAATCAATACCCGCCGTAATTTTCGACGATAAATAATCCAAAGCATAGCGAGATATTGTATTACTTGTTGATTTAGTAATATTCATAAATAAAAATCCGAAATGCAACGAGCGAACTCCGTAAATCGGATTAATTGCAAATTGTGAAGTATTAACCATTCCCTGCAATTCAATTCCTGTTGTGTTTAATTCTGTTATGTTGCTTGGTGTCCACAATTTATCGTCACTGTTTTGCTTATTCCAGTCTATAATATTTTTTCCTTGACGAAAAAAGAAAGAAGCATTTCCCGTAAACAGTTGCGATGCAGATTTTACCCCTGCCTCATAAGTAACCGATTCTTCGGGTTTCAGGTTTGGATTACCGATATTTTCGGGTCCCACATAAAAAAGGTCGGTAAAGGTTGGCATACGCACAGCAGAATTTATCGAAGCATATATTCTCATATTTTTATAAAACTTATAGCTGACATCAATTCCGGGATAAAACTTGCCCTTTAAACCTTGGTCGGTATTAAAGTTGAAAATTCCCCCTCCTGAGATGCTGAATTTATCAGTATGGTAACTGTGTTCTACAAATAAGCCGGTGTTATTTCTACTGTGAAATTTTTTATAATAAATAGAGTCGGTGTCGGGCACAAGAATAGAATCACCTGTTTCGTGACCAAGCGTTGTGCTATTTATACTTTCGTTTCGCATATCAACACCAACAGTTGTTTTTCCTAGAAATGTCAACAGCGAAAAGTTGGTGTTTGTTCCTAAAACATCAGTTGCATGGTAGTTTTGATACAAATCGGGATTGTATCTGAAAAGAACAAAATGGTCGTAAAAGCGACGCCAATATGCGGCAGCGTGAAATTTTAATCTACCGCCTTTGTCAAAAGATATGCTTGTAAGCGATGCAGAGTTGTCTTCGTATTGGTCTTTATATTTGGTGCTGTAAAAGTTGTTACTTCCGTATGATTTGTCGTTTAATCCCAGTTGAATACCCACTTTGGCATCGTCAACCGAAATATTACCGTTGTAATAAAGGCTGTAACTTCTAA
>CAYRJP010000349.1:0-2927 GCA_964424425.1 uncultured Bacteroidales bacterium
GTTATGGTAATAAATAGTATTGATATTATAGTATATATTTTTTTCATCGTGTGTTGAAATAAAATTTTTATCATTTATCAATCGGTTTTATCTTTTTCGTGAACCTGAACCGTAAGAGCTTCTACTTCCCGACGAACCGGAACTTCTTGTGCCTGAACTAGACGAAGATGGTCGTGGAGACGAAAATGTAGAACTTGATGAAGACGGACGCGGTGATGAATATGTAGAACCTGATGATGAAGGTTTGGGAGATGTAAATGTAGAATTATTGCGAGATGAAGACCCCGAATAAGTTCTACCCGATGAATGCGAATTTGACGAAGACCCCGTTCTTAATGAATTTCCTGAATATGTTCTAACAGGTGAACTTACACTTCGTGATGAGTTGGAAAATGTTGTTCGTGTTCTGCTATAACCCGATGATGAATTAAATGTATTACGATTACCGGTATAACTTCTGGTATAACTGTTAATATATTTTTCGGTATTATGACTAATATTTGAACCTCCTCTTTTTGCCGCTGTTCCTGTTCGCGTATAAGTTACATTATTATTTGAATGTGTTCGATTACGAGTAACAGAGGTTCGTGTTTTACTTAATGAGTTACTTCCGTCAATTATCACGGCTGTTCTAACACTTGGCAATGTTTGTGTTTTTCGGGTAGCTGTTGTTGTAATTTCTTTTGTTTTGGAATTCTGAAGTGTTGATGATTGTAAATTAACTTTTCGAGTTCCTTGTGATATTGTTTGAGTTTTTATTGTTCCTGAACCTGCCGGAGTTATTGTTGCATCTTTAATTTGTGAACTTACAGGTGTATTTGTTGTTACGGGACTGTTTGTTGTTACTGAATATCTAGGTCCGTAACTGTATCCGCGTCTATTGGGATAATCCGGATTTATTGGATAAGAAGGATAATCGGGATACGGGTCGTAGCAACATCCGTAATACGGAGGATAATAACCGTAATATGGAGGATATCCCCAGTAAGGAGGCATATATCCCCAGTAAGGAGGATAAAAACTCCAAAACGGGTCGTAATAAGGATAACCGTAACCCATACCGTATCCAAATCCAAATCCTACACCCCATGACATCATTGCGTAAGGACTAACACCCATATTAAGATTTACATAAGTATTTGAAGATGCATCTTCATCAAAATAGTTTCCTTCGTAATCATCGTCTTGAAATTTCTTTAATCGGTTTGCATATTCGTAATCGTTATAATTGCTAAGAATAAAATCACCGTTAGTGGTGTCGCTGTAATGAGCAATAGCTACGGAATCTTGAATTTGCTTTAATTGTTTGGCTTGTTTTCGGGCTACTTTTTTAGGGTTATAATAAATATCATCAACATAAGCCTGATTTGTAGTTCCACAGGAAGAAAAAAGTATTAATCCCGCAAAAAATAGTAATATGTGTAGTAATTTTTTCATAAGCGGCATTTTATTTGTTTTATATTAAAAATATTATCGTTTATTTTGTGCTTAAATTTATAAAAATATTTATAACAAATTTTATACCAATTTAACAATTATGGGAAAGTTTTTAACAAGTCGAGAGGAAAATTATTCGCAATGGTATAATGAGCTGGTAGTAAAAGCTGATTTAGCCGAGAATTCGGCAGTAAGAGGAAGTATGGTTATCAAGCCTTACGGCTACGCCATTTGGGAGAAAATGAAAGAATCTTTGGATAAGATGTTTAAAGAAACCGGACATGTTAATGCTTATTTCCCGTTGTTTATTCCGAAATCTTTTTTTAGTAAAGAGGCTGATCATGTAGAGGGATTTGCCAAAGAGTGTGCCGTAGTAACTCATTACAGATTACGTAACAGAGCTGATGGTAAAGGCATTGAAGTTGACCCCGATGCAAAACTTGAAGAAGAACTGATTGTGCGTCCCACTTCGGAAACAATAATTTGGAATACCTATAAAAACTGGATACAGTCTTACAGAGATTTACCTCTTTTGATTAATCAATGGGCAAATGTTGTAAGGTGGGAGATGAGAACCCGCCTGTTTTTGCGAACAGCAGAATTTTTATGGCAAGAGGGACATACTGCTCACGCTACCAAACAAGAAGCGATAGATGAAACAATACAGATGATAAATATATATGCAGAGTTTGCCGAGAAATTTATGGCAATGCCTGTTATAAAAGGAGTAAAAACTGCCAACGAAAGATTTGCCGGAGCTTTAGACACGTATACCATTGAGGCATTAATGCAAGACGGGAAAGCCCTTCAATCGGGCACTTCGCACTTTTTAGGACAAAATTTTGCGAAAGCATTTGATGTTAAATTTACAAACAAAGAGAGTAAACTTGATTATGTATGGGCTACATCGTGGGGTGTAAGTACCAGATTAATGGGAGCACTTATTATGTCGCACTCCGATGACAACGGGCTTGTATTACCTCCTAAACTTGCTCCTTTTCAGGTTGTTATTGTTCCAATTTATAAAAACAAAGAACAGTATGATGCTCTTATTGAAGTTGGAAACAGAATAAGCGAAGAATTAAAAGATTTGAATGTAAGTGTTAAATTTGATACTCGCGACACACACAAACCGGGTTGGAAATTTGCCGAATATGAGCTTAAAGGAGTGCCTGTTCGTTTAGCTATCGGAGCCAGAGACCTTGAAAACGGCACAATAGAAATTGCTCGCCGCGACACTCTTGAAAAACAAACAATTAAACAAGAAGGTATTGCTCAATTTGTTAAAGAATTGCTTGATGATATTCAGGTGAATATTTATAATAAAGCATTGAAATACAGAGATGAGCATACTTATACTGCTGATACTTACGAAGAGTTTAAAGATATTTTAGATAATAAAGGTGGATTTGTGTATGCTCACTGGGACGGAACTGTTGAAACCGAACTGAAAATAAAGGAAGAAACAAAAGCTACAATTCGCTGTATTC
>CAYRJP010000350.1:0-2915 GCA_964424425.1 uncultured Bacteroidales bacterium
ATCTTTTTATTATTGCCAATTTGGGGTATTATTGTATTGAATAAAAAAACTTTCGGGGTTTATGTATAAGTATGAAATAATTCTTTTCGTATAATTAATGGAATCCTTTTGTATGGTTTTATTGTTTAAAGCATTACTATTTTGGTTTGTTGTGGTATTATAATTGTCGGTATTTTTGTTATTGTGCTTAATCATAACTTTATTAAAAATAGATTTTTCGCCTCTATCTTTTTTGCCTTTTTCTATAATAATGCTTGATATAACTAAAAACATCAATATTAAAAATATGGTATTTCTGATAAAAACATATAAAGAATTTTGTTTACTCATAATACTTATTTTTTCGAATTAAAGACACTTATACTTTTTACAGATACATAAAGAATAAAAAAGGTTGCGTAAGAATTAATTTTTTTAAAAAAAATTAATTTTCTTTTTGTTCGATATAAAAAAAAATTACCTTAGTAATATAAAAATTCAGATATTATGCATATAGCAATAGCAGGTAATATAGGGTCAGGTAAAACAACACTAACACGCTTGTTGTCAAAACATTATAAGTGGGATGCCCACTATGAAGATGTTGATGAAAATCCATATCTAAATGATTTTTACAACGATATGCAACGGTGGTCGTTTAATTTGCAGATATTTTTTTTAAACAGCCGTTTCAGTCAAATATTAGACATTCGAAAATCGGGTAAAACAGTTATTCAAGACAGAACAATATACGAAGATGCACATATTTTTGCTCCCAACTTGCATGCTATGGGTTTGTTGAGCAGTCGCGATTTCGATAATTATTTCTCTCTTTTTCAATTGATGAGTTCGCTTATTCAACCACCCGATTTATTGATTTATTTGCGTGCATCGGTGCCTACTCTTGTAAGTCAAATTCAAAAACGCGGACGCGATTACGAAACTTCCATAAGATTAGATTACTTGAATCGTCTTAACGAACGCTACGAAGCATGGATTGATAGTTATAATCTCGGTAAGTTATTGATTATTGATGTCGATAATCTTAATTTTTCTGAAAAGCAAGAAGATTTAAGTGTTGTTATTTCTAAAATTGATGCGGTAATTAACGGACTTTTTTAAGAAATAAATATCTGATATAAATTATTTAAAACACAAAATGCTTTATGTAAAAAGTTAAAATGTTTGTATTTTGCTTTTTACATAAAGCATTTTTTGAAAAAACAGATATGAATACTCAAAATAAAGGCAATAAAAATTATTCGTTAATCGAAGGATGGCTTTCGATAATTGTTAACACATTGCTTTTCGGGTTAAAATATTGGGCGGGAGTTGTTACCGGTTCAGTAGCATTAATTGCTGATGCATGGCATACTTTGTCCGATTCTATAAGTTCGGTGATTGTTATTGTCAGTGCTAAAATCAGCAACAAGCCTGCCGACAAAGAGCATCCTTTCGGGCATGGACGTGCTGATTTGGTAAGTTCGGTTATTATAGGTTTTTTCTTAACTTTTATAGGATTCGAATTTATATTTAAATCTTTTGAACGGTTAAAAGGCGGAGAAGCCGTAATATTCGGAACACTTGCCGTAGTTGTTACCATTGTGTCAATTGTATTTAAAGAATTGCTTGCACAATATGCTTTTTGGGCTGCAAAAAGAAGCGATTCGCAAATTTTAAAGGCTGACGGTTGGCATCACAGAACCGATGCCTTATCATCGGTAATAGTATTGGTAGGCATTGCTTTGGGTAAGTTGTTTTGGTGGATTGACGGTGTGTTGGGATTAATAATAGCAGTAATGATTTTTTATGCCGCTTATGAAATTTTACGCGATTCTGTAAATCGTCTTTTGGGAGAAGTCCCCGACGAAGAACTTATTAGAGATATAAAAAAACTTATTACGGATTTAAAACTTAATGTATGTCCTCATCATTTTCATATGCACAGATACGGGCAACATATTGAGCTTACTTTTCATATTCTTTTTCCGCCTGAAATGTCGCTAAAAGAAGCTCACGACAAAACAAATCTTATTGAAAATGCTATTCGCTATAAATTTAAAATAGAGACAACTATTCACATGGAACCCGACGAAACGGGGAACGATTGTGATAATATTAATATTAAAAAAACAGATAATTATGAGCATTAAAGGAACAGAAACGGAAAAGAATCTGCTTAAAGCATTTGCCGGAGAATCACAAGCAAAAAACAGATATGAATTTTTTGCAAAAGCAGCAAAAAAAGAAGGTTATGAACAAATTTCCGACATTTTTACAAAAACAGCTTTGCAGGAAAAAGCACATGCTAAACGGTTTTTTAAATTTCTTGAAGGTGGCGATGTAGAGATTACGGCTGTTTATCCTGCCGGAAAAATAGGAACTACTGTTGAAAATCTTGAAGCAGCGGCAATGGGCGAAAATGAAGAGTGGACAGAGTTGTATCCACAATTTGCCGAAACTGCCGAAAAAGAAGGTTTTAAAGAGATTGCAACTGCATTTAAAGTTATTGCAAAAGTTGAAGCAGAACACGAAAAACGTTATCGCAAATTATTGGATAACATAAAAGAAGGTAAAGTTTTTGAACGAGAAGAAAAAGTAAGATGGGTGTGTAGAAATTGTGGCTTTGTTCACGAAAGTAAAAATGCACCAAAAAATTGTCCTGCTTGTAATCATCCGCAAGCATACTTTGAAATAGAGAATGATAATTATTAGAAATTATTTTATACAAAAAAAGCCGACTGTAAAGTCGGCTTTTTTCGTACCCGGGGCCGGTCTCGAACCGGCACGAGCATTACTGCTCACAGGATTTTAAGTCCTGCGCGTCTACCAATTCCGCCACCTGGGCAACACTTTTTAGAACGTCTTAAATAAAAAAGAGCGAGAAACGGGATTCGAACCCGCGACCCCAACCTTGGCAAGGTTGTGCTCTACCA
>CAYRJP010000351.1:0-2909 GCA_964424425.1 uncultured Bacteroidales bacterium
GTGGTGCCTATTACTAAAAACACATCGGCATTAAAAGCCTCGTCAAACGATTTTGAATTTGCAGGTTCGGGTATCGGTTCACCGAAAAATACAAAGTCGGGTTTTAATAGTCCGCCACATTCATTGCATCGTGGCGGAAGATGTGTTAAATCAATTTCGCTTACGCTGAATAATTTACTGCATCCCAAACAAACCAAATTACGCGAATTTCCGTGAAATTCATACACTTCGGTATTTCCTGCCTGTTGATGCAAATTGTCAATATTTTGAGTGATAACAGATTGTAACAATCCCATTTTCTCCATTTCGGCTAATGCCGTATGAGCTGCATTGGGTTGTGCTTTGCCAAAAAAATCGTAAAAAATCTCTTTTATCAGTTTCCACGATTTTTCGGGATTGCTCATAAAATATTTTATATCAAGAAATTCGGGATTAAACTTATTCCACAATCCGCCTTTGCCTCTAAACGGTGGTATCCCGCTTTCTACCGATATTCCCGCACCTGTAAAAGCTACTGTTCGCTTTGAATTTTTTATTAATTCGGCAGCCTCTTTTATTTTTAAATCTGTCATTTTTTTACAGCTTTTAGCAATCGAACATAATTTTTCATATAAAAATGCTCTTCAAAATCGGAAAATCCGTAACCCGATAAAATTTGTTTCCAATCGCGTTTTATCCAATCAAAAGCATATTTACACTCAATAGCTTTAAAAATAACCTTATGAAAATACGGCATTTTATCCATGTCAAATTCGGCAAAATCAAGAATATAAAAAGCTCCGCCTTGCTTTAAATGATTATAAGCATTTTTTATTACATTTTCTCTTACTTCGTGCGGAAAACCGTGAATTACAAAGCTGACAAATACTTTGTCAAATTGTTGTTGCAGGTCAATTATTTGGTCGATACGCTTGTTTTGAAAAGCCATTCTGCCATCGTTTTTAAACCTTTCGGTAAATTGCTTTTCCATTGCTTCGGAAATATCAAGCCCCAATATTTTTCCGCTTTCGCCAATATTTTTAGCCATAAGTACGGCATTTCTGCCTGTTCCGCAACCAAGGTCAAGAATACTGTCACCCTCTTGTATATTCATATCGGCAATGGCTCTGTGTATAAATCGCTTATACAAACCCATTGAACCAATATTCATCACTTTATCATAATTTTTTGAAATAAACGGATTTAATTCAACACCCGAATCAGGATATATTTTACTCATAACTGTATATTTTTTTAAACTTCTAAATTACAAATTTATTTGTGATAATTGACAATGTAATTTTCAATAAAAAATAGTATTATTACGCAGATTTTATAAGAAAAGATAAATTCAATATTCCAAAATAAGTAACTTCGACAGATTCTCCGAAAATTATTGGAATAAAGCGGAGTCTGAGCTTGTCGAAGACGATATTTAAAATAAAGAAAATTTTTTATATGCAACAATGTATTCTGTCAACGGCTTATTGGGCACCGGTTCAGTATTTTACAAAACTTGTTTTGTATGATGAGATTTTTATTGAAAAACATGAAATTTACCAACGTCAAAGCTATCGTAATCGCATGATGATTTACGGAGTTAACAAAATTCAGTCGTTGCAAGTGCCTGTGGTTAAAGGTTCGTTTAAAAAAATTCCCGTAAGGGATATTAAAATTGCATACGATACCGCATGGCAAAAAAATCACCTGAAAACCATAGAGTCGGCTTACCGTTCAACTCCTTTTTACGAATTTTATATTGACGATATTTTGCCTTTTTACACAAAAAAATACAATTTTTTAATTGACTACAATAGCGATATTCTTACCGTTTGCTTCGATTTATTGGGCATTGATGCAAATATAAATTTTACCGAAAAATATGATTTTCCCGCAAAATGCGACGATTTCAGAAACTTGATACATCCGAAGAAACAAGTTGACGACAAAAACTTTTTACCTGTTGAATATATTCAAGGATTTGAACAACGACACGGGTTTATTCCTAATCTTTCTATTTTAGATTTAATTTTCAATACCGGCTCCGACGCCGCATCAATAATTAAAAAAAGTTGTAAATAGTAATTATAAAAAACGTCAATATTTGCGTTAAATTCATCTTCAACAAATTTTGTTTAAAATCGTTACTTTAGAAACACAGAAAAATAAAATAATATGGATTTACACGGTTCACCAAAAAACAGAAACAGTTTAGATAAAATTACTCCCGAAATTGCTGTTGAAATGCTGAAAGAAGGCAATAAACGGTTTTTATCGAAAGATGTAATAGAACGCGACCACGATTGGCATATTAAAGAAACTATCGACTCGCAACACCCGTTTGCTATTGTATTGGGATGTATTGATTCTCGTGTAATGCCGTCAATAATTTTTGACCAAGGTATCGGCGATTTGTTTATAGCCCGCATTGCAGGAAATATTATAAATCAAGATATTTTGGGAAGCATGGAATATGCTTGTGCCGTTACAGGTTCTAAGCTGATTGTAGTTTTGGGACATACATCGTGTGGAGCGGTTAAGGGAGCTGTTGACGATGTTAAACTGGGAAACCTTACCGCATCGCTTAAACATATTAAAATGGCAATGGAAAAAGTGAGTTACGATAAAGAGCGAACATCAAAGAATCTTGAATTTGTTGATAAAGTAGCATTTAAAAATGTTGAACTTGCCATGGAAGATATAAAAAATCAAAGCCCCATTTTATTGGAAATGCTTAACAAAAAACAGATTAAAATTGTTGGTGCAATGTATAATCATACTACGGGTGAAGTGACTTTTATGGAATAAAATGTTAATAGACAGATACTAAATAGTTAAAGTTTCATGTTTATTAAAATTAGATGTTAATTTCATTATTTATTACAATAATAAAATAAAAATAACGTTTTTAAGTTTTTATAAATATTTTT
>CAYRJP010000352.1:0-2907 GCA_964424425.1 uncultured Bacteroidales bacterium
GGTAGGTATTTAACAACAAACAACAATTAACAACTATTTATAAACTTCTACCTGATGAAACATTACAATGCAAATTGCATGCCAAAAATTAATAGTATTACTTTTTCTCTATTAATAATAACGAGTAAAGCATATAAAAAGTTGCGTAGAATATGTTTTTTTGTTCAAAGGATGAAATCAAAAATACCTGTAAGTCAACTACAAAAGGCTATCGGCTAGTTAAAAAAAATATTATAATCTACTATTTTCACATCCTTATAATAAAAATTTATTATATCAACAAAAGAATAGTTTTGCTTTGCCATTTGCATAGCTCCTTCTTGCGATAATCCAACCCCGTGTCCATAGCCTTTACCGTTTATTACAATATAATTATTGTTTGGCTCAAACGAAAACCAACTTGAACGTAATTTAAAATCCGAACGAATTTTTTTCAATGGAATAGAATCATCATTATATGTATAATATTTTTTACGATGCTTTTGTTCAAAATACAAATTATCTATTTTAGAACTACTTGTGGAAACATCAATACCATTAATATCCAAATAAGTTAACCAATCTTTTGTGAGTATAGAATCTCTCCAAACCGAATTTCTTTGATTCAAACTAAAAGGGTCTTTAACAGACTTCAGATATGACCTTTCGGTAAGCCACACATCTTCGGAATTTGCTGTTTCACCACCCGAATTAGAATAAAATGCCGCAGTAATAAGATGATTAGCTGTATCAACAATCACCAAATTGCTTGTATGTAATACTGCTTGCTTAATCATTGGATTTTTAAGACTTACTCCTTTGTAAACCTGATGATTTACATCATCACTAATTTTATAATTATCAACTCCTTGCCGTAAAATTAACTCCAACAAATATGTCCGGCTAATAATAGCCTGAGCTTTATAAAACTCAAGTGGAGCATTCGGTCCTGCCTCCGCCTCAACAACACCTGCCAAATAACTGTCCATAGAAACAGTATTTGTTATATCCATATGTTGCTTATCAACTGTTATTTTAATATTACCTTCATAATATCCGGCTTTTAATGCAGGATAAGCAGGTTCAATTTTAAGAGCATTACTTTTAGCTGTTCCTGTAATACTTATCCATTTAAAAACTCCCAAATGCTCACTTAAATCCCATAAACTCACCGAATCGCCTATTACCGTAAAATAAATTATATTATTTTTTTTCAACTTATAAATACTACCCTTATCTGTTGCTAATTCATATTTTCCGTCAATAGGACTAACCATCAATGTTTTTACGGTATATTTCGAAAATAATTCAACCTTAATATCTCGTGCTGAAATATTTAATGAAAAAGATATTAACAGTAAACACAGATATGTTTTTAATATTTGCATTAAAAAAAAATACTATTTAATTAATTATTTGGTTGAATATCACTATAAATCATTGTTGCAGCTTTTTGCGATGCACCGGGGGTTCCCAATATTTTTTGTAATTCATTATAAGAGTTCAACATCGCCAATCTGTATTCCGAATCATTTAAAATTTTATCAAGTTCTTTGTAAATATTTTTTTTGTTCAGATTATTTTGAGTTAACTCAACAACAGCTTCATAATTAAGTATTAGATTAACCAACGAAATCCACTTTGTTTTTATCAATTTACGCCCCAATTTAAACGCAAAATCAGGAATATTCATCTTATAACAAACCACCTGCGGAATTTCAAACAATGCTGTTTCTAAAGTTGCCGTTCCCGATGTTACAATTGCAGCTTTACTTATTTTCAATAAATCGTATGTTTGATTATATACAATTTTTATATCACTTTTCTCAGTAAATTGAAAATAAAAATCTTCGCCAATAGCCGGTGCTCCGGCAATTACAAACTGATAATCACCAAATAAATCAACCACTTTTAACATTTCAGGTAACACTTGGCTTATCTCTTGTCTGCGACTGCCCGCCAAAAGTGCAATTACAGGCTTATCGGGCAACTTATTTTTTTCGACAACCTCTTTAAACAATATTGTATTTTGCTTTTGAGCAAACACCTCATCATTTACGGGGTTTCCCACATAATCTACTTTAAAATTATATTTAGCAAAAAAATCGGGTTCAAACGGTAAGATTGAAAACATACGATCAACATATTTTTTTATACTCTTAATTCTATATGTTTTCCACGCCCACAGCTTAGGTGCAATATAGTAATGAACCCTGAATCCTTTCTTTTTTGCAAATTCAGCTATTTTTAAATTGAATCCGGCATAGTCTATTAAAATTACCACATCGGGGTTAAATTTTTCAATATCCGTTTTGCACAATTTAATATTATTTAAAATTGTTCTGATATTCATCAAAACTCTGATAAATCCCATTATTGCAAGCTCGTTAATATGCTTTACGGGTTTTCCTCCGTATTTTGCCATTAAATCACCACCCCAAAACCTGAATTCAGCATCTTTATCAATTGCAGATAATTCACGCATTAAATTTGAGCCGTGTAGGTCGCCGCTTGCTTCGCCTGCTATTAAATAATATCGCATCGGTTAATCATTTATAAAATAAAAATTATCAAGCCATATACAGCAATATTACAAAAACTCCGTAAAACAAGGTCATAAGTAAAACTCCACGTGCCTGATTTATTTTGTTCATTTTACTCCATATAAAAAACAATCCTGCTCCCGGCATTAAACTCAACGACAATATTTTATACAAAATATCGTATTTTTGAAAATGGTCGATAGTTGCCTTTACCGATTCAAAATGCGAACACGAAAAAAGTATAATTGTAAACGAAACAATCAGCGGTAATAAAAAACCAACTATTACGCCAAGCGTTGTCGAATCATTTTTTTGTTGAATCATTTCAGTTTGTTTTTTGTAATATTTTATTAAGATTTTCTATCTCCGTTAAACTGTCAAAATC
>CAYRJP010000353.1:0-2891 GCA_964424425.1 uncultured Bacteroidales bacterium
TATTAGCTGACTAACATTGTTTATTTTTAACTTTCTGAAAATATTTTTACGGTGGGTTTTTACCGTTTCGTATGCTAATTTTAGTTGTTTTGCTATCTCCTTGTTTTTTAAACCAAGTTTAATTAGTTGTATTATTTCTTTTTCACGACAACTAAGTGCTTTTTCATGATAGGTATTACCTAATTTGTGCTTATCAGGTTTATTAAAAATAATTTCACAAGGCAACAGAGTATTTATCTCATCAACCGTAAGTTTTTCACCTGCCGTAAACTGTTTTATATTAACACTCATGGTAATAATTATTTGGAGTTTAAACATAAATAAAACAAACGGAAGGTAATATCACGTTAATAAGTATTTTACATACTCATTAATGAGTATTGTTGATTGTAATTATAAAAAATCAGCAATCAAATTAAAAGTATTTGGCAGCTTGCAATAACAATTCTTGTGTATTTTTCAGTCCGTTTTTTTCAAGTATATTTCTACGGTGTGTATCAACGGTATTTTTACTTATAAAAAGCTCGTCGGCAATCTGCTGGCTTGTTTTGCCTTTTAATATTAGTTTTAATATCTCGCTTTCTCTCAAACTAAGTTTAAGATTGGTAAACTGTTTATTTATACTATTTGCATTACTGACTCTTGCAAGTGTTTGTTTTAACTCATCAATATCTATCGGTTTCAACAGATAATCAAAGGCTTCTGATTTTATTGCTTTAATAGCATATTGCGAATAACCTGTGGTAAAAACAAATTTAGGATATACATTTTTTTCTCGTATCCGGTTTATCAATTCAAAACCTGTCAGTTCGGGCATTTCAGCATCAATAAAAACCAACTGAGGTTTTAATTTTAATATTTCATTTAAAGCATCTGCGGATTGTGTGCTTTTCCCTGTTATCTCAATATCATCGCATTGTTGTAATAAATATTCCAATCTTTCTACCGAATCAAATTGATCGTCAACAATATAACAAGTTATTTTACTCATGATTTATATATAATTTTACAAGTGTTCCTTTAGAATATTCCTTTTCAAAATCGTATTTTATATTTATTTTATATTCCAATTTAAACAGCTCTATCAATTTCGAAATAATTTTCAATCCGTTTCCCGTGCCTTTGGTTTTTCCGTTACCTAATCCGATACCGTTATCTTTTATTATAACAGTAGTTTGTTTATTGTTTTGCATTGCTTCTACCTCAATTATTCCTTCTCTTTCGTTGATAGGAGCTATGCCGTGTTTAACAGCATTTTCAACAAATGTAAACAGTAAATATTTAGGTATTTTTATATCATTTTTTATTTTATTGGCTATCTCAAAATTAAACTTATAATTATAACGTGCACGTTCTAATGCAAGATAGTTTTCAATATACTCAAGCTCTTTTGAAATAGGCACAGCTATTTCATTTGACATTTGAACCGATTGTTGCAGCAAACGCGAATAATGTGTAAATAATTTATTGGCTGTTTCATAATCATTTTTTCTGAAATTATTCCCTATACAATCAATTATATTAAATGTAAAATGTGAGTCTAACTGATTTTTTACATTAAGTAATTGCAGTTTTGCAATTTGATTTTGCCGGGCAATTCGTTTATTAAGATAAAAATTAAATATTTTTTTAATTCCGGCATATAAAATCAAAAAACCAATAATGCCCGCAAAAGGCAATAAATATCTGATTTTATACAACCAATTGGTTTTAAATAGAAAATAGCAACTATCACCGGCTCTATCGCAATAAATGTAATTATTTTTCCCATCATTGTATTTTGAAAATACTTTTTGTTGAAACTTATTATCAAAATCTAAATACTCTGTATATTCACTTGCAGGATCATAAAAATAGTATTTGTTGGCTTTTATATCGTAAGTAATAAATTCACTTATACTGTCGCCCGTAAAATCGTCATTTAAATAATTTCCGTAAAAAAACGAAACTTTTTTATAATATTTTTTTACAGATTGTAGTTTATTGTTAAATATCTCAATATACCCGTCGCTACATAATATTTTAATGGTATTTTTTTTATCGGGATACATAAAAATTGATTTGCCCACATATTCGGGTACTAATCTTTGTTTTATAATTTTCCCGTATTTATTGGTAATAAATATTTTTGATGTATCGAATATTCCACTATGGTTATAAAAAGTAAAAAAGAATATTTCATTATTAATTTTAATTGGTTTTGTATAAGTAGTTGAAGGATATTTGCCTACTTTCACAGGCGGGAAAACAAAATTCATGTTTTTGTCAAATACCATAATCCATGCATATTGGTCAGACATAAAACTATTTAAGGGAGTATTCCCTGTTTGACCGGTATAACCTGTTAAATAAAAAACAGAATCGTTAAAATATGTGAATAACGGATAATTGATAGAAGTATTTTTTAACGAAGACTTTATCAAAGTATCTTTTTTTATGTTATAGCAAAATAATCCTCGCGATTTATAATTATAGCCTGAAAGTGTGCTAAATATAAAGTCTTTATATCCATCGCCGTCAATATCAATTTGAGTAAAAGTTGAAGCACAACCAATAGACCCCCATCCGCGTGTAACATCTATTTTAATAATAAATTTATCTTTAATAATTTGCTTACCACTAAAACTTTCAACAGCATTGAGAAAAAGTGAATCGTTTTGGCGTGTAAACACATAAACCTCTTTATATCCGTTATTGTCGTAATCAAAAAAATAAAAACCGGCGTTTGCATATTCTCCTTTAAAAATCCATTGCCCGTGGGTTCTTTCACCGTCTTTTATTATAAATGAAGCAAAACCTCCATTGTTTAAAAAAAAGTTAATCTGTTCACTTTTACCATCAAAATTCAGGTCTTTATATTTAATTATTAAATTTTTCCCGTGTTGAATTTT
>CAYRJP010000354.1:0-2888 GCA_964424425.1 uncultured Bacteroidales bacterium
TGTTGTTTTTCCTGTTCTTTTTTATCTTGATTTTGTTGATTTTTCTGTTGGTCTTGTTTATTTTTATCCTTATTGTCTTTATTATCTTTGTTTTTATCTTGATTTTGTTGTTGCTGTTGCTGTTGCTGCTGTTTTAATTTATTCTGAGCCCACGCCAAATTATATTTTGTTTCCATATCTTTCGGATTATTGCGTAAGCTATTTTTATATGCTTCAACAGCTTCCTGCAATTTATTTGTCATTAAATACGAATTTCCAAGATTATGAAATGCTTTGGCTATTTTTTCCTTATCGGGATTTTCCATTCCAGCCACAGCCTGATACTGACGAGCAGCCTCTTCAAACTTTTTTTGTTTATACAGTGCATTGGCAAGATTATAAGAAGCATCCCAGTTGTTAGGGTCTTTTTCAAGAGCTTTACGGTAATCAACTTCGGCATTTTGGTATCTTACCGAGTCAACAGTTGCCGAATCAATCACAGCTTTTTTATACTCCCTGTTACCTTTACGGATATAACGACGTTCTTGTTGAGCATTTGCAACAGCTACACTCAACAATAGTATCATTACTATAAATATGTTTTTAAAATTTCTCATAATTAATAACCAAATTAAAAATTAGAATTAAAAGCCTTAAAAAACTTTTTATTCTGTTACTTTTTTTTATTCTTATTATTAAAAAGTAAAGCGTTGTTACTAAATAAGTTAATAGAACTTAACCGTTTGTTTTTTCTATACATAATAAAAAATTCCACAAACAACAAAAGCAAGGCAAAACCTAAGAAATATTGATACTGCTCTTCGTATTCCGAATAAACTTTCGATTCCATTTCGGCTTTATCCATTTTTTTAAGCTCATCAAACAGAGCGTTAAGTCCTGATTTAGTGTTGTTTGCACGTATATATTTTCCACCTCCGGCAGCTGCTATTTTTTTAAGCATTGTTTCATCAAGTTTTGAAATAACAACATTGCCTTGACGGTCAGTTCTGTAATCTTTTTGTCCGTATTTGTTGTAAACGGGAATTGGTGCACCTTTTGACAATCCCATACCTATTGTATGAACAATAATACCTGCTTCGTGAGCTTTCTCAGCCATATCAACGGCATTACCTTCGTGGTTTTCGCCATCGGTAATTATAATTAATGCTTTATTTTTATCGTCGCCCGGCGTAAACGATTTTATTCCCAAATCAATAGCCGAACCAATAGCTGTTCCCTGATTACTTATAAGTTTGGGTGTAATTGTCGATAAAAACATTTTAACAGCCGAATAGTCGGTTGTCATCGGCAATTGCACAAAAGCATCGCCTGCAAACACTATCAAAGCTATTTTGTCGTTATGCAGTCTGTCAACAAGTTTAGATATTGCACGTTTGGCATTTTCGAGCCTGTTTGGCGTAATATCCTCGGCAAGCATACTGTTTGAAATATCAAGAGCAATAACAAGTTCAATGCCTTCGCGTTTTACCTCTTTCAGTTTGGTGCCGAATTGAGGTCCTGCCATAGCTATAATAACAAACATCAGTGCAAACTCAATAATGATAAATTTGAGCCACGGCTTAACCTTTGATGCTTCGGGCGTAAGCCCTTTTACCAATTTATCTTCGCCAAACTCTTCGATGGCTTTTCTTTTTTGTCGTTGAGCAAGCAAAAACAGGATGCCCAAAATCGGCAAAGCCAATAATCCGTATAAAAATTCTATATGTGCAAATTGAAACATCTCTCAAAATAATTTTATGGAACAACTTTTAAAATTGTATTTCTCAAAAACACTTCTAGCAGAAGCAAAACACCTCCGATGATAACCCAAAGTAAATATTCTTCGTTCTTTTTACTGTATTCTTTAACTTCAATTTTCGATTTTTCAAGTTTATCAATCTCTTTATAAATATCTTCAAGACGTTGGTTGTTTACGGCTCTAAAATATCTTCCGTCGGTAAGATGAGCTATTTGCGTAAGCACATCTTCGTCAATTTCAACTTCCATTTGCTGATAGCGTTTGCGTCCGAACATATCGGTTACGGGATACGGTGCTGTTCCGCGAGAACCTACGCCAATGGTATAAACACGTATGCCGAATGTTTTTGCTATTTCGGCTGCCGTAAGCGGCGGTATTTCACCCTGATTGTTTACACCGTCGGTCATCAGAATTATCACTTTACTTTTTGCATCGCTATCTTTAAGTCTGCTCACTGCATTTGCCAAGCCCAGTCCAATTGCTGTTCCGTCTTCAATCATACCCTGTTTTACATCTTTAATAAGATTTATCAATACGGCGTGGTCGGTTGTAAGCGGACATTGAGTAAAACTTTCACCTGCAAACACTACCAAACCTATTCTGTCATTGGGTCTGCCCGAAATAAATTTAATAGCATCTTGCTTTGCGGCTTCAAGCCTATTGGGCTTAAAATCTTCTGCAAGCATACTTCCCGAAATATCAAGAGCAATAACAATTTCGATACCTTCGGTTGAAGTATTTGTCCAATTATCAGTAGATTGCGGACGAGCCAAAGCCACAATTAAAGCGGCAAGAGCAAGATTACGCAATATTACGGGTAAATGCCGTAAATAGTATTTGTATGTTCGCGGTGCCTTTGCAAATCCGTTGAGCGACGACATTCGCAAAGATGCCTGTATGTTGTTTTGTTTCCAAATATACCAAGCAGTCATCGGTATCAACAAAAGCAACAAGTATAATAAGTTCGGATTATGAAATGTTATATTTTCCATTGTTTTATTTTAATTTTTTCTATCTGTTTTTATTTACTCACTTTACCGGTCACTTAACCATTATTTTTGAACCATCCGCCTTGGCGGATAAGAACATATAAGCGTTTCGCTACGCTCAACTTTTTCAACATTAAGAAGTTAAAAAAATTAAGAACATA
>CAYRJP010000355.1:0-2874 GCA_964424425.1 uncultured Bacteroidales bacterium
ATATTTTTTCTTTATATAACGCTAAACTACCTTTCTTATTATCACTTATTTACATACTTGGTAATGTCAAATGCTATTTTAATCACCTTAACTACTTTATTGTTAACATCAAATATGGGCGAATATGTTTCGGAAAGAACAACCTTTTTATTGTTTATACTTATTTTATTTTGCAAATGCTTGATTTTACCGTTTAAAATATCTTTCCAAAATTTGTTGTAATCTTGTTCGGGAATATTTTTTATATCAATATTTTCATTATGATATTTTCCTATAATTTTTTCTTTTTTCAGGTTAAGTAATTTAAGCAGAGCATCATTAATATCAATAATTTTACCGTCGGCATCGTATTCTGCCATATAAGTAGAGTTTTTAATTGCATCAATAATGCTTGACAACTCAGATTTTTGAATTTGAGTTCTAATCTCCATCTCTTTTAATTCGGTTACATCTTTTGATACTCCGAATGTTCCTATGCAGTCGCCTTCTTCGGTTAACAAAGGTAATTTTGTCACACTATTCCAAATAACCGCTCCGTCAGAATTAATTTCGCGTAAAATTTTATTTGTAAAACCTTTAAGACTGTTCATTATCTCTTGCTCTTCCTGATAAGATTTTTTAGCAATATCGGTAGCATAAAAATCAAAATCGGATTTTCCTGTTACTTCGTCAACTGTTTTTGCTCCAAATAAACTAAGCATCGACTTGCTTATTTTCAGGTATTTACTGTTTTTATCTTTAAAATAAATATAATCGGGCAATGAATTAAGTAACGAATCAAGCAGAGCACTTTGTTGCACAAAGCGTTGTTTCATTATTTCATTCTCTTTCATTTGCCGCTGCAAATCTTCTTGTGTAGCTTCCATCTCTTCAAGATTTTGCCTCAACTCTTCTTCTTGTGCCGATAGTTCTTCGCTAGTCTTTTGACTTTCTTTGAGCAGTTGCGAAGTTTTTTCATTAATTTTAACATTCGAAATTGTAGAACCGATACTTTCGCTAAGTCTTTCCACAAATTTAATTTCGTGCTCTTTCAACGGCGTAAACGATGCTATCTCAATAACCGCATACACAATATCGTTTAAAATACAAGGAACAATTAAAATACAGTTAGGATTTGCATCTCCCAATCCCGATGTAATGTTAATATAATCGTCGGGAACTTCGGTTAAATAGATAGATTTCTTTTCAAAAGCACATTTACCAACCAATCCTTCACCTATATGTATTTCTTTGTCTAATTTTCTATTTCTATCGTAAGCTACTGCACTAACCGATTTAAAATACGGATTATCAGTATCTTCATCTTGCAAAACAAAAAGTGCTCCTTGCGTAATTTTCAGATAATCAATTAAGTTGGTTACTATTCCGCTACCAAGACTCTGTAAATCGTTTGTATTGTTCCTAAGTATCTCACCAAACTTTGTGATTCCACGTGTTGTCCACGTCTCTTTTGCATCTTCCTCTTTTCGCTTTTGTTCTTCGTCGGCACTTCTTTTCAAGCTGTCACGCATATTTATTAAAACCTTGCCAAGTTGGTCGTCGTCGCTTAGCAAAGTATATTCGGCATCAAACTTGCCTTTACCGATTTCTATTGCAAATTTTTCGGTTTTTTTAAGTCCGCTTACTACTTTATTAAGACTCTTTCCCATTTTTTGCAACTCGTCACCGGTATCTATTTCAATATCTTTAATACTGTTTAAATTTCCTTTTGCCAAATAATCGAGAATGGTTGTTACTTTATTAATGGGAACCGTAATACTTTTTGAAATAAAGTAAATTAATATCGAGATTATTATAAACCCTATCAATGCTATCAAAGCTGATTTGGCAATTCCCTTTTTTGAATCTTGCAAAACTACATGCATCGGAACTTCAATCTGTATAAACCATTTTTGATTTTCGGTAATATTAAACGGTTTAAAATAATAATAAAATAGTCCTTTGTCGTTTTTATAGGTAATATCAAATTCAACACCTTTAAGTATATTTGCCTCTACCGAATATTT
The DNA here is from genome assembly GCA_964424425.1 of uncultured Bacteroidales bacterium. Taxonomy (GTDB): domain Bacteria; phylum Bacteroidota; class Bacteroidia; order Bacteroidales; family SZUA-534; genus GH45. The sequence continues at coordinate 2,007 of CAYRJP010000355.1, forward strand.
TTCGTTTTCATCGGGCTTGTCATCCGAAAATTTATCCCCAACAGATGTATTGTCGGGATGTGCTATAAACACTGCTTCGTCGGTTAATACCGATACTGTGTTTATTTGATTATGCTGTTTATCTTTTACTATTTTATTCAGACATTTTAAATCAAATACAAATCCTAAATAACCGATTTTCTCACCTCCGTTATTAAAAACAGGCGTTGAAATATTTACAAAATAACTTTTCCCGTTTTTATAAGGCTCCGATATTTTTGTTGAAGTAAGATATCCGTATTTTTTCAAATAATCATCTACATTTAATCTGTTGTGTTCAATACTTACCTTATGATTAGAACTCTCTGCGGTAACCAGTGTCCACGCAACAGGCAATAACGATGTATCGGATAAAACCTTATTTGATACAACAATCCAACCGTTTTTTATAAATTCATCTTTATTTAACAATTCCAAAAGAGTGCCTTTCAGTAATTTATAGTCAACTTTTTTGCCGGTATTATTTACCAACGAAATAACAGATGCACCTTGTTCGATAAGGGCAATACATTTATCCAATTCACGCAATGTTTGCTGTGCTCTATTTTCAGCTAAAAGTTTTGTATTTTGTTCAGCTTTTTTTAATGCATATTCATGATTCCTAATGCCTATAAAAGTTCCCAGCAATGCCAACATCACAAATATTATTGTATTAATATAAAACAATAATTTCGATTTTATACTACCTTTTATTAACATAATTTTTCAGGTTTTACGGTTATTTCAGCCAAAATTTGACAATGAAATTAATATATCTAAGTTAAATTAATAAAAATAAATTATCAAAAAAATTATTTAACTATTATCTTAAATTCACAAGACCTAACAG
>CAYRJP010000356.1:0-2858 GCA_964424425.1 uncultured Bacteroidales bacterium
GTCCTGTTGCACCTGTTATTCCTATGTTCATTAGGTATATTTGTTGTATTGTTTTGCACATACAAGTATGCGGAACTTTACGGCTCCGCATTCTTTTTTTTAAATTATATTTATAAATTTCAAATTTATTGAGTCCAGTCTTGAATCTTAATTTTATCTATTTTTTTAAAATGTTTAGTATTATTAGTAACAAGTATCATATCATTAGAAACAGCACCGGCTCCTATCAATAAATCAAAATCATCTACAATATTTCCTAATTTTCTTAATCTTGCTTTTTCTAAGGCATAAAAATTAAGTGAATTATATATGGGCATAATTTTTATCCCTTTTAAGAAAATATCCAAAACTTTTTTATTCTTCTTTTTTCTCTCACTATTTTCAACACCATATTTTAACTCAGCAAGAGTAATTTCTGAAATATAGCAATTCTCAACTCCTACTTTTTTAATCTTTTCATCAAGGTTATAAAGTCCTTTCATATAATAAATGCAGATGTTTGTGTCTAAAAGATATTTCATTATAAATTTTCAATCTTTCTGTTAACATTCCTACTGTTTTTTAATTCAATTATTATATCATCTGCTGAATTATCCGAATCCCAAGCTCCAAAAGCTGCTATTATTGAGTTTTCTTTAATTGATAAATTTTCTTTTAATGTTTTTGTTATTTTTTCAATTAAATTAAGTTTTATTTCAGGACTTAGATTTCTTATCAATCCGAAATAGTTTTCTATTAATGCAGTATTTATATCTGTTTTCTTCATAACTCAAAGATAACAAATTTAAAAATTATATCTTACAAACTTGATTAAATAACTTGTATATTAATTTTGTTTTTCAATTATAAAAATAATAAAAAAACAGTAACTCTATTTTGTTTTCACTACTTTTGCCCAATAAAAAATAATAATTTAATGACAAAACCCGAATTACTTCTTCCTGTCGGAAATATTGAGGCTTTTTATGCCGCATTAAAAGGCGGAGCCGATGCAATATATCTCGGACTTAAAAACTTTAATGCTCGCGGCAGAGCTTCAAATTTTAATAATTTTCAATTTCAACTTATCGTAAACGAAGCGGTAAAGCACAATATAAATGTTTATGTAACTTTAAATACGGTAATCAAAAACAAAGAGATTCCCGAACTTATTGATGTGTTGTGGTTTTTGTCAAAAACAAAAGTATCGGCAGTGATAATTCAGGATTGGGGCACATATTTTATTCTAAAAAAATATTTTCCGCAACTGGTTATTCACGCCAGCACTCAAATGGGAAATCACAATTCGTTGGGTGTTAATTTTAGTAAAAAAACAGGAATTGAAAGAGTTATTCTTGCTCGTGAATTAACCTTTAACGAACTTACAGATATTCAAAAAAAAGCCGAAGTAGAAACCGAAGTTTTTGTGCACGGTGCATTATGTTATTCCTTTTCGGGAATGTGTAATTTCAGTAGTTACTTGGGTGGAGCGGGAGCCAATCGCGGACTTTGTACTCAACCTTGTCGCCGTTTTTACGATACAGGCGGAAAAAAGGAACTTGTATTTAGTCTTAAAGACAATCAACTTGTTGATTATGTGCAGGATTTGGCAAAAATAGGTGTTAGTTCATTGAAAGTTGAAGGCAGATTAAAGTCGGGTGAGTATGTTTATCAAGTGGCACAAGCCTATCGTAAAGCCATTGATGAAAATAAAATTAATGTAGCTCGTAATATGCTTAAACTTGATTTGGGCAGAGAAAAAACGCAATGGTTTTATGCAAAAAATGTAAAATCGGCAATATCTGAAACTCCAAATACCGGACTATTTCTCGGAAAGGTGATAAAAGTATCGGAAAACTCATTTACTTTTTCGTCAGCCGAAAAACTTGAAAAAGGCAACCGTTTGCGTATTCAAACACGCGAAAATAGTGAACAGGAAACTGTTAAACTTGATGATTTTATTCAGAATGACGATTTAACGGTTGAGGTAAAAGCAACTGTAAACGGACTAAAAAAAGGCAACGATGTTTACCTTGCAGGATTGCGTCAAATGAAGTTTCCCGCTAAACTTAAAGGAAATATAAAAAATATTCCGCAAGTTCCGTTTAAACTTAAAAAAGAGATTATATCGTCGGTTCGACGGTTTAAACCTGAAAAACGAAGAACTGTTTTTGTGCGAATTGACAGTATCGACTGGCTACGTAAAATCAGACTTGATGATATTGACAATTTAATATTGCAACTAAAAAAAACAAGTTGGGGCGACTTTAATACTAAGGTTCCGTTTATACAAAAAAACAAGCACAAAATTTGGATTGAGTTTCCGCAATTTATCTCTGAAAAGGATATTGAATTTTATAAAAATCTTGCTTTTAATTTTCATAAACAAGGCTTTAAACAATTTGTTTTAAGTCATTTATCGCAAAAAGAGTTGTTACCCAAAGGTGCTGTTTTCGGCACAAACGAAAATGTATATTGCTACAACGATGCAGCAGTTCAGGCGGTAAAAGCACAAGGAGCAAGGTGGGTAACTAGTCCGTTTGAAAATGAATACGACAATTTACTTTCGGGAGCAACCCGCGACATTGTTGTGCCGATGCATTATTTTCCCAAGTTGTTTTATTCGCGTCAGCCGGTAAAAACAGGAGATAAATTTTACGATGATATGAATCGTGAGTATCGCAAAATTGTGGTAAACGGTATTACAATAGTGGTGCCCGATAAGCCTGTGTCGTTGTTTCAATATCGTGAAAAATTGAGTGGCAAAGGTTTTAATAACTATTTTATTGATTTAAGTTTTGAAAAACCGTCGAAGCATACAATAAAACGATTGCTTACAAAACTGAAACGCTCGGAACAAGAACAACCATCAACAACAT
>CAYRJP010000357.1:0-2854 GCA_964424425.1 uncultured Bacteroidales bacterium
ATATGTATTTAAAAATATTATTTTATTGTTGAAGTTTTAAAACATTCTAAAGATGTTGTAAAAAAATGATATTTTTGTTTGTCTAAAATAAAAAATGTTGTAAAAATAAAAGTTATTAAAATATTTTATGAATAAAAAAGGGAAAATATTAGTTACCGGAGGCACCGGATATATAGGTTCGCATACCACAGTTGAATTAATTGAGCAAGGATACGAAGTTTTAATTATAGATAATTTATCGAATTCCGAAGCATTTATTGTTGACAGAATAGAGCAAATTACGGGAGTAAGACCCGAATTTTATGAATTTGATTTATTGGATAACAATAAGTTAGATATTTTTTTTAAAGAGCATACCGATTTAATAGGTGTTATTCATTTTGCGGCAGCAAAAGCAGTTGGCGAATCGGTTGAAAAACCTTTGCACTATTACCGAAACAATATTGTAACAATGATTAATCTTCTTGAGGGAATGATTAAATATAATATTGAGAATTTTGTTTTTTCATCGTCGTGCACTGTTTACGGACAGCCCGATAAATTGCCTGTTACTGAAGAAGCTCCCGTAAAACCTGCAGAATCGCCTTACGGATATACAAAACAGGTTAACGAAAATATATTGAAAGATACTATTGCTTCGGGAGCAAACATAAAAGGTATTGCTTTGCGATATTTTAATCCTATTGGTGCTCACCATTCAGGATTAATAGGGGAATTGCCTCGCGGAGTGCCAAATAATCTTTTACCTTTTATTACGCAAACTGCTTATGGAATACGCGAAGAGTTAAAAGTTTTCGGCGACGATTATAATACTCCCGATGGCAGTTGTATAAGAGATTATATTCATGTGGTTGATTTGGCAAAAGCTCACATTGTAGCAATAGAACGATTAATAAATAAAAAGAATAAAACCAAATATGAGATGTTTAATGTAGGTACGGGAAACGGCTTTTCGGTTCTTGAAGTTATTAAAGCATTTGAACGCTCAACGGGTGAAAAGTTAAATTATAAAATTGTCGGTAGAAGAGCAGGAGATATTGAGCAAATTTGGGCAGATACTACAATAGGTAACAACGAACTCGGTTGGAAAGCCGAAAAAACTATTGACGAAATGACACTTTCGGCTTGGAGATGGGAGCAAAATTACAGAAATGATAGTAAAAAAAGTTAAAGAAATATTATTTTGAATTTAGTAATAAAGAGATTGTCTAAAAATATTAAAAAAAACAGTCATTGAGGTTAAATCTTTAATAATCCATCTAAAACACGTTGTTGTTTACTAAGGGATTTCTCACTATCATTTGAAATTACACCTTTTCAGACTACTTTTTTATTTTTAATCATCATCCCATTCAATAATAAACTCTTTCTTTTTTTGCTTGGGTTTTGGTTTATTTAAAGTGCTGTCTTTTTTAAACCAGCCGAATTCATCGTGCAAGGCTTTTTTAAATTCAAATTTCTCTTGCTGAATATTCTTTTTTAAATTTTGTTTTATTACTTCTTTATCAAGACCTGTTTTAATATTACCGTTTTCACTTGAAACTTTTATAAACAACGATTTTTTACCGTAATTGTCATCTTCAATATATCCGAATTCCGATTGTTGCTTAGCCAAACGTTTTGATTTACCGCCGATAAAATCAGAGAGATAAATATGCAAATGATATTCAAAATCGGAGTTAAACTTTTGCCAACCATACAACGAAATATCAAAAGCATTGCTGTTAATATTCATTTGCGGAATATGCACGGTTTGCTCGCTTATCATTATATTATTTTCAATGATTGAAAATTCAATATCTTTTAAGTCGGATATTTCTGAATATTTGGCAACTTCCTGAATAGGCTTGTAATTTGTCAATTTGCCGTTTTCTATTTTAATATGACCTAGCATTTCAATGGTGGCGGTTTCAATTTTATTGTTTTTAAAATACGCTTCAAAATCAAAATCCGAAGTTACGTTTCCGCTGATATTTTCAGCTTTAAGCATTTTTTGTTTAAAATCATCGAAAGATGTGAATAACGATTTAACATTAACTTTAGAAGTTTTGGTATGGGTTTGCAGTATATATCTGTTATCGTAATTTTTAAAATATTTTATATCGCTTGTTATACTTCCATTAAATATATCTGCCTTTAAGTTGCTAATTGTAAGGTTATTGCTTCTATATAAGAGGAGTGTTGATATATTTTTTGCTTTTATTTTTTCATATTCGGCATAATTTAACTTAATCTTACTTTTTAAATTGATATTTAAAGGTTTAGAGTTGGTACCGGTTTTTTTGTTAAAAAGATTTTTGAAATTCTTGTAATAAAAATTATCTGCTTTAATATCAGTATTAATATTAAAATATGCTGTAGAATCAACTATTGGTGTGAAATAATCGTTTATTACAATAGATGATGTTGTCAAATCTGTTTTATTAATATTTCCCGAAATATCTGAAAAATAAATAGAGTTATCTATCAATTTAATATCACTTTTTAAGTCAGCTTTCAATAGTGTAATATCTTTTGTTTTTATGTTGATATCGCATTGAGCATCAATGTTTTTGTTCCATATTTTCAGCTGATGCATAAATTTCTTTTCAGCCGAATATTTTCCCGAAAAAGCAATATTACCTGTAATATTACCACTAATTTGATAATCTGATTTTATTGAAAATAAAGCTGTAATATTTGATATATCAATATTTGCATCAGCTGACAGTTTTATATAAGGATTATTAAAATTTATAATGCTGAACTTTCCGTTTGAAATATTGCTTTTATCTGTTTGAGCTTTAACTTCAGAAACAGTAAGTTTCGATGTTGATAAATTTCTGCTTTTACCATTGGTGTAATTACCGTTAAG
>CAYRJP010000358.1:0-1116 GCA_964424425.1 uncultured Bacteroidales bacterium
ACCAATGCTCATGTAACATACAACAAGACGTTTGCCGCCGTTATGTTTTGTTTTTAGTGCGGTTATTTCATCTTTTGTATAAGCATCCTCATTATGAAATAAATCCATAATAATTAAATCGTAATCGGTATTTGAAACAGCATTTATAAAATCGCTTTTTGAGTTAAAATTTTCACTGTTAATTAAATATAAAAAGTTTTTAGCCTGTGAAATGTCAGTAATATTATTGTTGTTTACATTGTAAGGCTGAGCAGGGTAATCGGGGATAACATTCAAATCCCTTTCGCTTGCGGCAAATGATATAAATCCGTTTTGATTGTTTAGTTTATAAGAATCATCCATATTATCGTGGGTGTAACAATAGTCGGTAGCCAATACTTCAACACCCTGTTGCTCAAACAGCTTGCACAAATCAAGCATGTAATTCATCTCTTCATCGGGAGTTTTTTCATCGTCGTTGTTGTAGCCGTAAAACATATCTTCAATACCGGTTGCATCAATAGCATCAATATAAGCTGTTTTTAGCTCTCCGTTTGGTTCTCCGGTTTGTGTTATTAACTCTTGCCCGTTTTGCGGAATAATAATAAAATTATTGTCAATATTTTTAGCGTAAACTGAAATGTTTTTTACAAAATCTCTCATTTCTTGACGATAATCTAATCCCGTGTTATCCTGTGATTCAGACACGTCGTCATTACATCCCGTAAAGGAAAAAACAACAACACTTGATAGTAATAAAAATATTTTTTTCATGGTTGTATTATTTAAATTATAAAATATTTATCCTGTGACAACTTTGCCTGCATCGTAATTAAATTCGCTGCCAAACATACTGTGAGGTATTAAATAAATCATCAACATTACTATTGATGCAATTATTATCCAAATGGGGCGTTGTTTTTTACGGTTTGCAATAAATGCGATTACCCAAAAAACTACTGCTATAAGAGTTTTGTTATCGGTTAAGTCCATTCCTTTCGGGAAACCTGTCCACAACTCGCCAAAAGCATACAGCTGCATTAAAGGTCCGAAAATCATTCCGCCGACAAGCAAAATAATAAGTGTTAAGTTTGTATAAAACACCATTTTTTTGTGTTTTGCCACTGCCAATATTCC
>CAYRJP010000358.1:1216-2842 GCA_964424425.1 uncultured Bacteroidales bacterium
TCGTTTGTGGGAAATCTTTTGTAAGTAACCTTTGCTGATACCGATGTATCGGAAATAATAAACATTACGGGACAATCGTTGTCGCCACCATGACTGCGTGTCAGTTTTAAATTATATACAGTGTTATTAACGTTTAATTCAACTTTTTTGGGATGTGTTGGTCCTGTAATACGTTGATAAACTGCAGCACTTAATGTTATTATAATTGCAAACAGCCAAAAAAATGTCATTTTTAAGGTATTATTCATGATTATTTTTATTTAAAGTTTATCCCTAATAACTGATAATACAGCAAAATGTTTAATAAAAATTAAATGTTATTCTATAATTGTTTGTTGTTTTTTGTTAAAGTATTTGTTTAAAACTAAATAAACAGCGTAAATTATCAATACACAAAGAATAAGTAAAGAAATATAGTATCCGGTGCTGCCGATAATATCTTTAAAAGTAATATTTACATCAGAGAATTTTTTTGCTAAAACAAATCCAGTAAAATTATTTACAAAGTGCATAAACATTCCAGGTAATATTGATTTTGTTTTAACAAAAACCCAACCTATGGCAATGCCTATTAAAACGGCTCCGATAAATTGCCAAGGATTAGCATGTGCAATTCCGAATATTACGGCAGAAAGAACAATGGCTTTGTTTGTTGAATATTTATCTAAAAATCGTTTTAAAATGACACCTCTGAAAATTAATTCTTCTAAAAAAGGGGCAATAATAACAATAGTTAAAAAACCTTGTAAATTCATCTGAATCATTTTTTCAAACAAGTGAATAAATGATTCAGGCATTGGTATTAACGATGCAAATGCTTCTGATATTATTGATAGGGAAAATACAAGTGGAATAATCAATAAATAAATAACTATGTTAACTTTTTTGTCGTCGATATGTTTTACTTGCCACCACATTCGGGCTATTATAAATAAAACGCCAAACGAAACAGTATAATTTATAAATATCATCCATTTGTCAAATCCGTAGAATATTTCTTTTAAAGCCAATAATATAGGACTTAATAAAAAAGAAACAGCAACCGATATTAATAATAGTGCCAAAGCATGAGTAAACCCAAATTGCTTTTCGGGTAATGTAGTAGTGTTTTGATTATCCATTGAAATGTGATTTTGTGGAATTTTTATAAATTAATATTATTATAATTACGAATAATATAAACATCGTAATCGCCAAGATAGGTGAATCTTGCTTTTGAGTATAAGTTAACAGCCTTAAAGTTATCTTTATGAACTTCAAGTTTTATCTGCAATTTTTTTTGTTTGGCAAATATTAAAGATTTTTCAAGTAGGGGTTTAGCTAGTTTTTGACCTTGAAATTCGGGTTTAATACCAAAATGATGCAAGTATAAACGACGACTGTCGTTGGTAATCCACGAAGTACCGATTATTTTTTTTGTTGACGGCTGTTCCATAACAAAAAAAGCACCATTGTGCTTTAACGATTTTATGATAGTATCAAGGTTGTCGCCTCGTTCGGGATTTCCCAAACCGGTTTCAATCCACAACTCCATGATTTTGTTGTAGTCGTCGTCTCTAAAATCTCGAATTATATAATCAGTTTTCATTTTTTTTGAAACATTAAGATTGTTTTTCAACATTAAGA
>CAYRJP010000359.1:0-2819 GCA_964424425.1 uncultured Bacteroidales bacterium
TGCGGTGAGAAATCATAACTCTCTAAAACCTTAATTCTTTTAAATTTGTTATTTTTATTTTAAATGCTGATATTTGTTACGCAAAATGTGTTACGCAAAATGTGTTACGCAAAATGTAAAGTATTATGAAGAAAAATCCTTTTTTAATATCAGACTATATCTCTCCTGATTTGTTTTGTAATAGAAATACAGAAACAAAAAAGATTATTTCGGCAGTAGATAACGGTCGGAATTTAACACTACTGTCAATAAGAAGATTAGGAAAGACAGCATTAATAAAGCATGTTTTTTATAAATTAAAAAATCGTAAACAAACTCGTTTATTGTATATTGATATAATTTCAACTCAAAATATTGATGATTTTATTAAACTGTTTTCAAATGCAATATTAGCAGATGAAAAGGAAAATGCTAATTTCTTAAAAAAGATACAATCTTTAATTTCAGGAATTAGAGGTAAGTTAGTATTTGATGAACTTACAGGAATGCCGGAAATAGAGATAAATTATAATTCAAAAGATGAGCGGGAGCAATCATTAGATAAGATATTCAGATATTTGGCTGCACAAAAAGAAAAATATATTATTGCTTTCAACGAATTTCAACAAATTACCGAATATCCGCAAAAAAATATAGAAGCCATTTTAAGAACACATATTCAGCATCAGCATAAAGATCAGTTTATTTTTTCAGGAAGTAACAAGCATTTATTGTTCTCTATATTTTCTGATTATGGAAGACCATTTTATCAATCATCAGATTTAATGGAGTTACAGCGTTTAAATACAGATGAATATGCAAGATTTATTGTAAATCTTTTTAATAAATCAAATCGAAAAATAGATATTAAGCAGGTTAAAAAATATATTGAATATTATGATAACCATACATTTTATGTGCAATATTTTTTTAATCGTCTTTTTGAAATGGGTAGTATAAATATTATAGAGGATGATTTTGAAAAATGCAGAATCAATATAATTAAAGAAAAAGAATATATTTTTTACTCATATAGAAATTTACTTACGCAAGGTCAGTTTAGTTTACTTAAAAGCATAGCCAAAGAAAAGCAACTATCAAAACCAAATGCAAAAGAATTTTTACATAAATATAACTTAACGGCAAGTACAGTTAATCGAATGTTAAAATCACTGTTAGACAAAGAAATGATTTATTATGAAGATAATGTTTATAAAGTTTATGATGTATTTTTATCTAAATGGTTAGAAAAGTATTAAGAGCAAAATGAGAATACAATGATACAATTATACAATGCTGTAATTATGCAACAAATACTAAATTGAAGATAGTGTCCCCTTGATAGTTTATCCCTGTTTACTCCGATTTTTTCGGAGAAGCATTTCGGGAGGACTTACAGGGGTGAAGATAAAATAAATCAGTGTTAATTTGTGGCAAGAAACCTTTGCATCTCTCGTGAGATAAACAAATTAGTGAAAATTAGTGTTAATTCGGGGGTAAGCATTTGTTGTATTTTATTAAGTGTTGTTTAATAAAAATGTTTATATTTGTAAAATAACGCTTAATAAAAATGAATGAAAATATAATAAAACGAATAATTCTTGAAAATCAGGAAATAATTAAAAATAAGAATATTATTTATAGAGATTATTATATTCCTGATATAGATAGTATTATTGTATTTACAGGTATTAGGCGATGTGGTAAAACATATACTTTATACGAAACAGCAAAGAGATATAATATAGAAGATATTCTTTTTCTCGATTTTGAGGATGAAAGATTGATAGGCTTGAATTTATTAGAAAGTTATGATTTAATAATTGATGCCTATAAAAGTCTATTTCCAAATAAAAAGCCGATACTGTTTTTTGATGAGATACAGAATTTGAATAATTGGCATTTTTATTTAAAACGGTTACATGTTGCAGGGTATAAAATATATGTAACAGGTAGCAATGCAAATTTGATAAGTCGCGATATAGCCACTTATTTAAAAGGCAGAAGTACAGAGATTAATATTTTCCCTTTTTCTTTTACCGAGTTTCTTAAGCTGAAAAAGGAAGATATTACACAAAAGGAGTATTTTACAAATCGAGCAAAAATTATAAATTTATTTGATGAATTTCTTCAATACGGAGGGTTCCCTGAGGTAATAAAAGCAGACCGCGATGATAAAAGAATTGTTATAAAAAACATTTATAATCTACTGTTTTATAAAGATTTGGTAATAAAATACGATAAAGATGAATATTTATTAAAACTTATAGTCAGTAAAATTACAGAAAATATAACAAAGGAATTTTCAATAACAAGTTTGTCTAATAAGATTATTAGTGTTTATAAAACAAGTGTGCCAACAGTAACAAGTTACTTTGCCGTATTACCCGAGCCATTTTTAACAAGTAATATTTATCAATACAGGACATCTTTTGTTGCCCGGCAATCTAAGCGTAAAACATATTTAAGCGATAATTCATTTATTTTTTTAAATAGAATAATAACAGATAAGTCGCGACTATTTGAAAACCTGGTATTTAATTTTTTACAAAGAAAATATTCAGATATATTTTACTATAAAACAACCAATAATAAAGAAGTTGATTTCTTTATTATTAAAGATAGTTTAAAAGTATTAATTCAGGTTTGTTATAATATTGATGATTTTGATACAAAAGAGAGGGAAATTAATTCTTTGCTGAAAGCGATGAAAGAACAGAGTGTTGATAAGGCTTATATATATACATATAATACAGCAGAACAAGTTACTTTTGCGAATTTTAAAATTGATATAATTCCATTTTGGCAAATATTATTGGAGACGAGATGATCCACAAATT
>CAYRJP010000360.1:0-2806 GCA_964424425.1 uncultured Bacteroidales bacterium
AGTCAGTAAATTAAATATTAACATTTTAGAACAAAAAAATGAACTTTAATTTTAAGCTATGTATAAACTGCCGTTAATAATATTTAGCATTATAATATCATCTGTTTTTAGTAAAAATATTACTGCACAAACTGTTAGCATAAATACCACAGCCGATTTTATTGAGGTTGATAATCAAGGAAATATTTATGCGGTAAATGATTACAACTTGAAAAAATACAATGCCAACGGTAAATTACTGTTTAAATATTCCGACAGAATAAACGGAAATATTTCATCAATAGATGTTACCAATCCGTTGCGTATTTTGGTGTTTTTTAAAGAGAGTAATGTTATTGTTTTTCTTGATTGGCAACTGTTGCCTATTGCCGACCCTGTAAATATTTTTGAAAATACCAACTCCGAAGCCGAAGCGGTAGCTGTATCATCGGCAGGTAACTTTTGGATGTATTCCGAAGATTGCGGATGTGCTACTCTTTACAATGACAAGTGGGAGAAAATTCAGCAAACCGAAAATTTAAGTGACAGAGTTACAGGCAATAAAATAATTTTTATAAGAGAAAATAATCAAAAATTGTATATCGGTTTGTCCGACAGAGTATTAACTTTTGACATCTTCGGATATTATCTTACAACCGTTCATTTTAAAAATGCAAGTAACATTAAATTTACAGGCGACTATATAAGTTATGTAAAAAACAATAATTTGAGTATTTTCAACTTGCAAACAAAGCAAGAAACAACAGTAAAACTGTTAACCGAACCATACCGGAAAATATTTTTTAAAGACAATAAAATATATTATCTGTCAGATGAGAAAATTATTATCGAAAAAATTAAAAATTAACCAACTAAATGAATGTTAATAACTTATCTATTGAAAATATTATTGCCGTAGCTGTAATATTTATACTTTTGTTGGTAATTTTAAAATATAAACTGCACGAATATTACCGTAAACAAAAGCAAAAAAAACGATTTGAACGCGGAAAAAGTCTTGAAAACAAAGCACAAAAATTTTTACAAAAAAAAGGATACACAATTTTAAAATCGCAACAGCCGTATTATCACAAATATTCGGTAAGCGGCAAAATACACACATCTGAAATTATTCCCGACTATATAGTTAAAAAAAACGGCAAAACTTATATTGTTGAGGTAAAGTCGGGAAAATCAGCAATATCAATAAGCAACAGCAATACTCGCCGCCAACTGCTTGAATACGACTTTGCAATTAACAACGACGGTATTTTTTTGCTTGATATGGAAAACGAAAAAATGGAGCTTGTAAAGTTTTATTCAAAACATCAAAAACAAAATATTAACCTGCTGATTTTTGCAGTATTGCTGGCATTAAGTGCCGTTTTTACAGGTTCACTCTATTTAAAAATTGCATTGTCGGTTTGTGCATTAACCATATTATCGGTGAAATTAAAGCACAGGTAAGTATTTTTAAAAACAATAAATTTAAAATAATACACATTTTTAATTTATTAGGTTTATTTTTGTGAAAAATTTAGCAATTATTAAAGATGACAGATAAAAACAAACAGGAAGAGGCAAAAAGTTCGATGAACTTTATAGAGCAAATAATAGCGGAAGATTTAAAACAAGGTAAAAACAACAACAGAGTTCATACGCGATTTCCGCCCGAACCAAACGGATATTTACATATCGGGCACGCTAAATCCATTTGTTTAAATTTCGGATTGGCTGAAACATTCGGTGGAGTATGCAACTTACGTTTTGACGACACCAATCCCGTAAAGGAAGACGTGGAATATGTTGACTCGATAATGGAAGACGTAAAATGGCTGGGATTTGAATGGCACGGTGATATTCATTATGCATCCGACTATTTCGACCAACTTTACGAATGGGCTGAAAAACTTATAAAAGAGGGCAAGGCTTATGTTGACGACCAAACATCGGAGCAGATAGCCGAACAAAAAGGAACGCCCACCGTTCCGGGAAAAGAGAGTCCTTACCGGAATCGCACTCCCGAAGAAAACCTTGACCTGTTCAGAAGAATGAAAGCAGGAGAATTTAAAGACGGAGAGAAAATTCTTCGTGCAAAAATAGATATGGCATCGCCTAATATGCACATGCGCGACCCGATAATGTATCGTATAATTCATAAAGAACATCACCGCACAGGCAACAAATGGTGCATTTACCCGATGTATGATTTTACTCACGGACAATCCGATTATATCGAAGGAATAACACACTCGATATGCACACTGGAATTTGAAAATCACCGTCCGTTATATAATTGGTATCTCGACCAAATAACTGACACCGAATATCGTCCGCGTCAGATAGAGTTTGCAAGGCTTAACCTTAGCTATACGGTAATGAGCAAGCGCAAGCTGTTGCAACTTGTTGAAGGAAAGTATGTTGACGGCTGGGACGACCCGCGGATGCCTACCGTTTCGGGAATGCGACGCAGAGGTTATACTCCCGAATCAATTCGCGTATTTGCCGACAGAATAGGTGTTGCCAAGCGTGACAATGTTATTGATGTGTCGTTGCTTGAATTCTGCGTAAGAGAAGACCTTAACAAAAAAGCCGACAGATTGATGACTGTTCTCGACCCTGTAAAACTGATTATTGACAATTATCCCGAAGGTAAAGAAGAGACAGTTTTTGCTGAAAACAACCCCGAAGATGAGAGTCGCGGTAAACGCGAAATACCATTCTCAAAAGAGATATACATAGAGCGTAACGATTTTATGGAAGATGCTCCGCGTAAATTCTTCAGATTGTCGATAGATAAAGAAGTTCGATTAAAAGGAGCATACAT
>CAYRJP010000361.1:0-2783 GCA_964424425.1 uncultured Bacteroidales bacterium
TTTATCGACTATAAAATAATATTATAATCGCATTATGATTTAGGTAATCGCATTTTATAAAAACTACGATATACAAAATACAGTGCTACAAGTAAAAATACTACTCCGATATAAGGAGCAACGTGTCTGAAATGCTCCGATATTGAAATTTCCATTGCAAGCAATCCGAAAAGAGTAGTAAACTTAATTACAGGATTAAGAGCTACCGATGATGTATCTTTATACGGGTCGCCCACAGTATCTCCCACAACAGAAGCATCGTGCAAAGGAGTTCCTTTTTCTTGCATATCAACTTCAATTACTTTTTTAGCGTTATCCCATGCACCACCGGCATTTGCCATAAATATTGCTTGAAACAGACCGAAAAATGCTATCGATAACAGATAACTTACAAACATAGTTACCGGTGCATTTGAATAAGCAGGAGCTGATAAAAATGCAAATGCCAAAGAGAATGAGAAAATAGCAATAAAAATATTCCACATTCCTTTTTGTGCATATATCGTACAAATTTGAACTACTTCTTTTGACTTTGCAACATCAGCTTTTTTAGGAGCATTGGGGTCAAGGTTTATATTGTTTTTAATATATGCAACAGCTCGTCCTGCACCTGTGGTAACAGCTTGAATTGATGCTCCTGTAAACCAATAAATAACAGCTCCTCCCAATAAAAATCCCATAATAGTATAAGGATTCAACAGATTAAGAATTTGTTCGGGGTCAACACCTAAAGTGTCTTTAATAACCAATATAAGTGAGAAAATCATTGTTGTTGCTCCCACAACTGCTGTTCCAATTAAAACAGGTTTGGCAGTTGCCTTAAATGTATTTCCCGCTCCGTCGTTGGCTTCAAGATAATATTTTGATTTTTCAAAATCAGGGGTAAATCCGAAATCTTTTTCTATCTCTGCAATTTTTTGTTCCCTGTCTTCTTCAATTAACGATAGTTCATATATAGACTGTGCATTATCTGTTACAGGTCCGTAACTGTCAACTGCAATGGTAACGGGTCCCATTCCCAACATTCCGAATGCTACCAATCCAAAAGCAAAGATAGACGGATAAATCATAAAGTTATCTAACCCATAAGTACTTGCTATATAAGCGATAAACATAAGCAAGAAAAATATCATACCCTTCCAAAAAGCACTGAAGTTTCCTGCAACAAGACCTGAAAGTATATTCAATGATGCTCCTCCTTGTTTTGAAGCCTCAACCACCTCAGCAACATGTTTCGACTTAGGACTTGTAAATATTTTAGTAAACTCAGGAATAATGGCTGCACCAAATGTTCCTGCACTAATAATTATAGATAATGTTATCCACAAATTATGAGGTAAATCGCGAATAATAAAATAGCTTGCCGCAAATGTTGCAATTATTGAAAGTACTGATGTTATCCAAACCAACGAAGTAAGAGGTTTTTCAAAATCAAGGTCTTCGGCAGTGTTATATTTAGCTTTTGTAATAGCTCCGTTTATCCAGAATGAAACTACCGATGTAATAATCATAAGTATTCGCATCACAAAAATCCATGTCAAAAGTTGAACTTGATATTCGGTACTTGTTACTGCAAGAAGAATAAAAGAGATAAGAGCAACTCCTGTTACTCCATAAGTTTCAAAACCGTCGGCAGTAGGTCCTACACTATCTCCGGCATTATCGCCTACACAATCGGCAATGGTTCCGGGATTTCGCGGGTCGTCTTCTCCAATTTTAAAGATAACCTTCATAAGGTCGGAACCAATGTCGGCAATCTTAGTAAAAATACCACCGGCAATTCTAAGAACAGAAGCTCCCAAAGATTCACCGATTGCAAAACCTATAAAACTTGCTCCTGCATATTTTCCGGGCACAAACAACAAAATAATAAGCATCATTATCAACTCTAACGAAATTAGCACAACTCCGATACTCATACCTGCATTAAGCGGAATATTCAAAAGTTTAATAGGTCGTTTTTCAAGAGATGCAAAAGCCATACGTGAATTAGCCAGTGTGTTCATTCTAATACCGAACCAAGCAACACTATACGAACCAAGAATACCTATTATTGTCCAACCAAGAATAATAGCAACTCCTTTTAATCCAAAATTAGCCTCGGACAACCATCCAAAATAAAATGCTACTGTTGAACCAATAAAAATAAACAGTATTGCAAGAAATTTACCCTGTTGTATCAAATATGTTTTCCCTGTTTGATAAATTACATTGGCAACTTCAAGCATTGATTTATGTGCTCTCAGTTTTTTTACTTTTAAAAACTGAAACAATCCGAATGCAAAACCTGCAAGTGTAATAATAAAACCCCAAAACAAAATAGTTTCATTTTTTATGCCTTCGGGTATCACTAAGTTTGCTTCACTTGCGTGAGATAAAAACGGTAAAAGGGTCATCAACCCCGGTAGTAATAATTTCTTTCTCATAATATTTCTGATTTAGGTTTAACTCTGAACAAATTTATATGAAGAAATCTACATATAAAATATTATGCTTAACATCATATTTTTTGTTTGCTTGGTAATATTAAATTTGTAACGGGCAAATGTTTTTTTATTTTGCTGTGAAATCTCATTTGTTTACTCTCCTCTTTATTAAAAACATTAATTATCAGTTGTTTACAAAAAAATAGCATTTTATTAATTTCTAATTTTTTATTTTTACCCGTAATAAAGTTATTAAAAATTGTTTTTATTTCTAATAACTTATGTTGAAGAAAAGGTTCTATTGTTATTTTAACCCAAACTATGCAATAGAAAACAAAAATAGTTTTCTATTGTATA
>CAYRJP010000362.1:0-2755 GCA_964424425.1 uncultured Bacteroidales bacterium
GATTATTATATTGAATAATAGTTTTTATCAGATAATTAAAATCTTTAAATCCGTGATAATTTTTATTATCAATGGTCATATTTTGGTTAATAAACGAATTTGAGAAGGAGAATTTAAAATATCTGTAAAAATTATGTTCTACAAAAAATTCTACTCCGAAAGTGTTTACTTTATCGGTTGTAAAATATTCATTTACCGGCTGTTCGCCTTTTTCGTTTTTAAAATAAGATGCCGCTGTTATTAACGTATTATTATATTTATATGTATAATCCAGTGCTGTTTGATAACTCGACAACAACCTGTAACTCTCTGAAAAATAGCTTGGTATTGAATAGTTATAATATTTACCTCCGCTTAGTAAAAAAGATTGTTTGCTGTTTATTCTGTATTTCAGTCCCAATTGTGAACTGAAATAATATTTTTGATTTTCAACAGGAATATTACTCCGCATTCCCGACGAAAAAGTAAACTTGTCGTTTATATCCCAATTGGTGTATAAATACATTTCAAGAATATGATTATGAATTGAACTGTGCAAAAAATAATTTGAAGAACTTGGCGACAAGGCATAATAAAATACAGGAATGCTGTCGCTAAATTTATGTTGATTAAAATCGTGGGAAACACCGAATTGCAAGTCTGTATTTTCCAATAAAAACCATTTATAATCAACCGAAGTGTAAACTTGATTTGTATTTTGATTTGAAAATATATTTCCGAAATTATCGTTTCGCGTTGAATTGTTTGTGCCGCTGTTTATGCTTAAAACACCTTTCTCAAAAAACATTTTAAAATTATTTACAGTAAAAATTCGCTTCTTTCCCGATGAAACATCACCCTTGTAAGTAAATTGTTCGGAATAACCGTTAAAATGCTCATCAATAAAATAGTTATATGAATTAAACTCTGCCTTTTTCCCTATTTTAGTGTGAAAATTAATGCCCCCATCCCAAGTGTAGAAATTTTTAAGATTCGGTAAATACTTTTTTTGAATATTTACAAAAGCATCGGAAAATTGGTAATTGCCGTAAACTTGAATAAACGAAATATCTTTTTTTATTTTTTGCGACAGCAAAAACCCCACACTTGCCAAACTTGCCGAAAGTTGTAATTTATTGTTTCCCAAACCTCTAATAGTTTGTATTTCTACCAATCCCGCACTTGTATTGCCGTAAATTAAAGGCGGATTACTTGCGTAAACATATTGTTTGTATATCAATTCGGGATTAAACAAACTGAAAAATCCCTGATTGTTCAATTGACTTGCTCTAACAGGTTTATAAATAGGAACTCCGTTTAAAACCACTCTTGTTCTATCGGGCGAACTGCCTCTTAACGACGGGTTTGCCGTTTCATTGGTTGTGGTTGAAGCGGGCAAAACGGTTATTGCTTTTAGCGGGTCGCCTTGCGATACGGGATTTAAATAAACATCTTTCAGCATATCCATTTTTACCACCGAAAATTTTTCGGAAATAGGGTCTTGTGCCGTCACCAAAACCGTTTGAATAGTCTGAATATCATCACTTAACACAATAACAGTATTATCCGCTTGCAATTTTGACAAAGGTATTTCTTTTGTTTTGTAACCGATAAATGAAACCACCAAAGTATCATCGAAAGATACTGTTTTTAAAGAAAACCTACCATCGAAATCTGTTATTACACCGCCTTGTTTGTTCGATTTTAAATAAACATTTGCTGCAAAAACAGGTTCACCTCTTCGATTTTTCACAACACCACCGATTGTTGTTTGTGAAAACACCCACTGCGAAAACAGTAACAACAGAGAAATAAAAATTGACTTTATCATTTCTCAACTAGTTTTGAAGCCAATTTATTTAACAAGTAACTGTCGGGATATTTTGTAATTGCTTGCCGGAAATACTTTTTTGCCAAGTTATAATTCTCTGTTCTGATGTAAAATCGTATCAACAATTCATACGATTCTTCTTTACCCCAAGAAGGCAAATAGTTGTTCTTAATTTTTTGCGAAGGCAGCGATAAGGCTTTCAACAGATATTTTTCAACCTCTTTTCCGCCTCCGTATTTTTCGGGAGTATAAAAATCGTTGTTTGCATACACATAATAGGCTCTTAAATTAGCAGAATCCAAAGCAATGGCTGTTTTTACATTCTTTTTTGTATCACCCGCAATAAACATTGCTCTCATTCCCTTAAATTGAATCCCAAAACCTTGCAACATTGCCAAAAGTGCATAATCTTCCGAATTTTTACGATTCATGTTTTCCATCCAATCGATGCCTTTGTCTATCTCCTTTTCGGCAGTTTTTTTATCATCATTTTTTAAATAATAAATTGAAGAATAAAACTGCAAATAAGACTGCCAATACAGTATTAAATTTTGAGAATTATTTTTATAAAGATTCTCTAATTTATTGCTTAACTCAACCAATGGCTTGTTGTTTTGCAATATTATACTCTGCACAAATGCCTTGTAAATTTTGTTTTGAATACCTGCCAATATGGTGTCGGATTTCACTTTTTCTACCTGAATTTGATAATTTGCGGTATTACTTTTTGTTGTTTGTGTTGTGTTTCCGCTGCAAGAAAAAAATAAAAACAACGGAATAATTAATAATCGTGTCATAATAGTTAATAGTTGAAAGTTTATAAAGTTGAAAGTTATAGGTTTATGAGATTTAAAGTAGTTTATAATATAAACTAAAAAGTTAAAAAAAATTTATTTTAAATATTCTTTAATAGCATTTACATACTCTTCAAAAGCATCAATTCCT
>CAYRJP010000363.1:0-2751 GCA_964424425.1 uncultured Bacteroidales bacterium
AACTTTCAACTCATTGTATCATTGAACTAAAAAAGAACAACTTTTTCGGCACTTCGGCTTACTACGGTAAATTTAATATTTGATGTAAAAACACTTTCTTTGGCATTAATCGGGCGGGATATAACCCTGTAATTACCCGGTAATAGCGGCATTGTTTGTATTCTTGTATTGCTTTTCAAGTTACATACCCATGTAAGTCGGTTATTTTCAATTTTATAAATAGCTCCGTAAGCTTTTGCTGAGCCTTCAAAAGTTATTAATCCGGGTTCCGGAATTTGTATTACCGATGTTTTACTTTGTTTGATTTTTATATTATCAAATTTTAATCGCGGAAGCGTAAGCACTTCTATTGAGTAGTTGCCTGTTATGTATTTTTCTTCGGTATTAACTTTTTGAATATTTAAAATATTACAACTGTCTTTTTGTTTTACAATAATATCAAGGTCTTTGTAAATATCGGTATTTTTTGTTTTTATAAATAATTTACCTTGCGGAGCTTTTACGCTTACGGTATTGTGTTGTCCGGGTTCAAGCGATACATTGTTAATGGTTACGTTTGGAATAGTATGAATAACAATATTATAAACAGGCACAGGGTCAATACTTAAAGTATCGGGATTGCCTTTGTAGTTGAGTGTGTGAATAAAATTATATAACATTTCACCTGATATACTATTGTAAAAAGTCATATTAACATCAGTTTCGGTGGGTTTGTTGTAACTGTCGAGTAAATTTACCTGCAAAGTTGTAGAGTTTAATGCTTGCGAAACCACAACATTAAGAATCTCTTTAAATCGTTTTTTGTTTGTGGCATTGTAATATCGTCCTACGCAATTAAAAGTTTCTTTAAATTTTTCATCTAACCCGATGCCGATAACAAAAGGTTTAAGAATAATACCTTTTTTTTGTAGTTGCAACGATACGGCGCAAGGGTCACCGTCGCACGATTCAATGCCGTCGGTAATTAAGATAATAATATTGCGGCAGTTATCGCATTTCGGAAAATCGTGAATACTCAGTTCAAGTGAATGAGCAATGGGGGTTGTGCCTTTGGGGCGAATTGAACGCAGCTTGTTTTTAATTTTTTTTATGTTTCTTTTCGAAAAAGGTACTTCAAGTTTTGTGTCGTTGCAATCTTGCGGAGGTACAGGTTTTTGATGTCCGTAAACTCTTAGTGCAAGTTCTACGTTGTCAACACGGCTCAGACTGTCAGCCATATCCGAGAGCAGTTCTCTTGCTACTTCCATTTTATTTCCGTCTTCCCATTTCGACAGCATACTTTGCGAACCGTCAAGAATAAACAGTATTCTTGTTAATTGATGTTCGGGATATTTTTGTGCAAACAATTGAATAGTAACTATTTGTAATAGAAGTATATATATTATTTTTTTTATCATTGTTTTTTTAGTTTTTTTTATTTCTTATGTCAATAAGTTGAGCTAAAATTGCAATTGCTATCTCTTGTGGAGTTTCGCAAGCAATATCAACACCAATAGGAGTATGTAATTTAATAAACTCTTGTTTTGACACAATATTATTACCGATAAGATTATTTTTTATGGTATTGATTTTATTTTTGCCACCCAACATTCCAATGTATGCAACATCAAGTTTTAAACATTTTCCCGCAAGTATCTCATCAATACTGTGTTTGTAAGTAGTAAGACAGATAAAAGAGTTTTTATCAAATTGTGTATTTTCAATAAAGGAGTTAAAATCTGAGTTTACAAGTTTTATATTTTTTTCGGAAAAGTTATTAAAAATATTTTCTCTATCGTCAATTAAAGTTACGGCAAAATTAACTTGTGATGCTGTTTTAGCCAAAAATGAGCCGACATTTCCCGCTCCAAATATATACAGTTTTTTGTATGTGTTGAGTGGTTCAATAAATACCTTTGAATTGCCGCCGCAATTATCTTTATTTTTAGTATTAAAATTATATTCAAATACTCCGCAAAAATTATCATTAATGCACTTTATGGCTTGTTTTATTACAGCTTGCTCTAAGTTTCCGCCACCAATGGTTCCAAATACTGATTCATCGGTAAAAACTATCATTTTAGTGCCTGCTTTTCTTGGAGTTGAACCGCTTGTTTCAATAATAGTACATAAAGCAGCCGCTAGCCCGCTTTGTTGTATATCGTAAATTTTTTTATAAAAATTTTCCATAGTTTTAAAATTAGCATTAGGTTTGCCAAAAAGCAACGCAAATTACTAATTACAGCTAACAAATAAAAACCGACAATGTCGGAGATAATTATTTTTAGAGATATTAAAATATTTATGGGAGAGCAAAGCAGTTTTACCTGTTTGTAAATTTTAGAATTGCTTTATTATTAATAAATTATAAAATTTTACATAAATGAAGAAGATAATAAATCCTTGGCACGGAAAGGGAGTTTATACCTGCTTTGGTTGCAGCGACGACAATAAAATAGGTCTGCATATGGAGTTTTACGATGATGGTGAAGGTTTGGTAAGCAAATGGGTGCCCGGAAAATATTACGAAGGTTATGTTGATACTCTTCATGGCGGCATACAGTCAACAATGCACGATGAGATAGCAAGTTGGGTAGTTTATACCAAAGGCGAAACGGCAGGTTTTACAACCGAGTTGAATGTTAAATTTTTAAAGCATGTTTTGGTATCGCAAGGCGAGATAACAATTAAAGGTAAAATAATAGAACGTAATCGTAAATTTATAAAAATGCACACACAACTTTTTAACAATAGCGGCGAATTATGTTCAGA
>CAYRJP010000364.1:0-2733 GCA_964424425.1 uncultured Bacteroidales bacterium
TTTAATTTATTTTTCTCATTATCAAATACTTAACTCGTTTTATAACGAACTATTGGTTAAATAACTTTCAATTTATTATTATATCACAGAGAACACAAAGTTTTACAAAGATTTAAACCACAAATTACACTAATTTTCACAAATTTATTTTCACCTGCTTTGCCAACCCTGCTTCGACAGGTGGTCACTGAGCTTGTCGAAGTGACTTTTGCAAATTAGCACTGTCCTTCGTTGCTTATCCAGCTTCGACAAGCTCAGCCTCCGCTGTAACTTTCAACTTTATAAACCTTCAACTTTCAACTCATTGTATTCACCGAAACCCTGTCTATTGCTTCTTTTAATGTCTGTTGCGAACTGCAAAGTGATATTCGCACATAGCGATTACCATTGCTTCCGAAAATTCCACCCGGTGTAATAAACACTTTTGATTCGTATAAAACTTTGTCGGAAAATTCAAAAGAGTCGGAAAAACTATCGGTGATACGTGCCCACACAAACATTCCCGTTTGATTTCTATCATATTTTGCATTTAAAGCATCAAACAGTTGCCACACTGTTTCTCTACGTTTTTTATATTCACTGTTTATTGAATTATACCAATCCCACGAACTCTCTAATGCTTTGGAAGCAGCAAGTTGTACCGGCTTATACATTCCCGAATCCATATTGCTTTTTATTTTCAGTATATACGAAATATATTCGGCATTTCCGGCAACCATTCCCACTCTGAACCCCGCCATATTGTGTGATTTACTCAAAGAGTTTAACTCAATGGCAATATCCTTTGCTCCATCAATCGAAAGAATACTCAACGGATTTTCATTCAAGATAAAACTGTAAGGATTGTCGTTACAAATAAGAATATTATGTTTTTTACCAAAAGTTATCAGTTTTTTGTAAATATCTGCGGAAGCGTATTGCCCCGTAGGCATATTTGGATAATTTACCCACATAATTTTAACATTTGATAAATCTTTGTTTTCCAAAGCATCAAAATCGGGGTACCAATTATTTTCGGGTAATAAATCGTAATTAATAATTTCAGCTCCGACAATTTTTGAAACAGCACTGTAAGTAGGGTATCCGGGGTTTGGCACTAGCACTTTATCGCCTTTGTTTAAAAAAGCCATTGAAATGTGCATAATTCCCTCTTTTGAACCCATAAGTGGTAGAATTTCGGTATCGAAATTCAACTGAATATTGTAAAAACGGTTATACCATTCGGCGAAAGCCTTGCGTAATTCGGGAATTCCCTTATAACTTTGATAACCGTGGTTAATGGGGATATTTACAGCATCAACAAGTGTTTTAAGCGTTTCGCTTGACGGCGACATATCAGGATTTCCTATTCCCAGATTTAAAATATTGTCGCCATTTCGGTTCATTTGTTCTATCTCTTTCAGCTTACGCGAAAAATAGTATTCTTGAACAAGATTTGTTCTGTCAGCGGGTTTTATCATATTACTATTGGTTATGAATATTTTCTAATGATTTAATACCGTATTCGTATTCTCCGAGAATTTGCAAATCAACAACTAACGGTTGAATAGCAGAAAGTGCTTGTTGATAGCGTTCGTAATTATCGAAAGTAATATCAACATAAAAAAAGTATTGAAACTCTTTACCCACAATGGGCATTGATTGTATTTTAGTTAAATTAAGATTATAAAAAGCCAGCACACTCAATACCTGTGAAAGACTGCCGGTTTGATGCGGCAAACTAAAACAGATAGATGATTTTGTAATGTTTGCAGGTGTTTCGTCGTTACAATCTTTATGTGTTAAAATTAAAAAACGTGTATAATTTCGTTTGTTTGTTTCAATACCTTCGGCAAGTATTTCAAGACCGAACAATTCAGCGGCTAGAGAGCTGGCTATTGCTCCTTTGTTGACAAGTTTTTTCTCACTGATTTTTTTTGCACTAAGAGCCGTATCAGCAGACTCAACAAGTTTGATATCGGGATATTGTTTAAAAAACTTTCTGCTTTGAGCGATAGCCATATAATGAGAGTGCACTTCGGTAAGATCTTCTATTTTTTGTCCGGGTAACGCAAGTAAATTTTGTTTTACACGCAAAAACTCTTCACCAATAATTTTTACCGGCGACTCTTTTATCAGTACATAATTGGGTATTAAACTTCCGGCTACGGTATTTTCAATAGCCATTATACCAAAATCAATTTCTTTGCAAGCCAGTAGGGTTGTAATATTTTCGAATGTATCGCAAGGCTTTACTTCAACTTGTGATGTTTTAAAAAAACGTCGAGCTGCTATTTCGTGAAAAGCACCTTGCCTGCCTTGAATGACTACTCTTTTTGTTTCTACAGTAGTTAAATTATTGTTTTCCATAATATTAAGCAATAAAAAACCCCGCTTAATTTAAGCGGGGTTTTTGTTTATTATTAAATAACATTAGTTACATATATAAGAACCCCGCTTTATTTCTCCAAAAATAAAAAAAGAAAAAGTTAAAAAAAGAAATATGGTTAGCGAAGTTTGTCATTGTTATAAAATGTAAATTTTTATTCGTATAAAATTATATTTTTAAATATTCATAATTAATTTGATTACAAATATGAATGATATTTTTTTAATGACAAGCAAATTTTTTATTTTTTTTTATTTATAAAAGTATAACTATCTAACAATTAAGAATGTCATATTTTTTAACAAAAAAAAGGTTCTACCACGAATTTAGTGGGTAATTAATATAACCATTCAAATATTATGCTT
>CAYRJP010000365.1:0-2720 GCA_964424425.1 uncultured Bacteroidales bacterium
TCTAGCAGTCTAGCATCTAGCAGTCTAGCAGTCTAGCATCTAATAGTCTAATATCTAACAGTCTGACAATGTTTACATTCGAACAAATAATAGTTTATCTGGTAATAATATTCATATTTGTATCTCTATATTGGGATTTAATAATTCCGGGATTTACATTTATAATAGGAGTTGCCGTTTTGGGAGTATTTAAAATTCTCACACCTTCCGAGATACTATCGGGACTTGCCAACGAACAACTGATAGTAATATTATTGTTATTGCTTGTTGGTGATACCTTTCGGCAAACATCGGTTTTAGATATACTTTTTGATAAAATATTCAGAAAAACTAATACATATAGTGGATTTATTGCTAAAATGTTTGCAATTATAGCTCCTTTATCTGCATTTTTAAATAATACTCCGCTGGTTGCTCTTATGATGCCTTATTCGCATACTTGGAGCAAACGACATAATACACCTGTATCAAAATTACTTATTCCCGTTTCGTATGCTGCAATATTGGGTGGTTGTATCACTCTTATCGGAACATCAACCAACTTGATAGTAAACGGTCTTGTTACAGAACAGCATATTGTCGATGATTTGCCGTCGCTTAATATGTTTGATTTTTCGTATGTTGGTGTGCCTATGCTTATTATCGGGTTTCTATATATTTTATTATTTGGTAAAAAACTTCTTCCCGAAAGGGAAAATGTGATGGAAACATTTGTTTCGCATCAGCGGGAATATATTGTTGAAACAGAGATAAAAGAGGGGAGTCCGCTTCACGGAAAAACAATCAGCGAAGCAAATTTGCGAAATCTTGAAGGCTTGTATCTTTTCAGAGTTATACGCGACAATATGTTTTTAATGGCAGAACCTAACGAAACGGTTCTTCGTGAGAAGGATATTTTGCTGTTTACAGGTGATACGGGAGCTATCGAGCAGTTGTTACAAAAAAATCCTTCAATATGTATTCCTTCAGTGGGAATGTTTGCAAAAAAAGATAAGACAGAGATTGTTGAAGTTGTTGTCTCTCCCAATTCATCTATTATAAATAAAACGCTAAAAGAGGAGAACTTTAGAGCAAAATACGATGCTACGGCAATTGCAATTCACCGTAATGGTGAGCGTTTGTCGGGAAAAATAGGAGCAGTACAGTTGAAAGCCGGAGATACTATTCTTTTGCTTACCGGAGCTGATTTCAGTATGTTAATTAACCAAAACAAAGATTTTTATACAATATCGAAACCTAAAGAGATAAAGCGACTGGGTAATTTTAAAACCGCTTTGTTGGTAGGCGGAACCATTTCGGTAATTTTACTTGCCGCACTTAAACTTATTTCATTGTTTTTGGGATTAGTAGTATTTTTATCGTTGTTAATCGGTTTTGGAGTTACAACACCCAAAAAGATAAGCCGTGGAGTCGATTTTCAACTTGGTGTTATTATTGCAATGGCATTAGCTTTAGGAATGGCAATGACAAAAACAGGAGTTGCCGAAAATTTTGCTCAAATTATAATCAGGATTTTTGAACCTTATGGAAGTGTAGGGCTATTGGTGGGGATTTATTTGATAACCTCATTATTGGCGGCTTTTGTTACTAATGTTACGGCTGTTGCAATAGTTTTTCCCATATCTTTAACTTTGGCAAACGACTTGCATTTGCCTTATTTACCGTTTATTCTTGTAGTTTCGTTTGCCGCTGCCGCAAATTTTATGACTCCTATAGGCTATCAAACAAACACAATGATTTACGGACCGGGAGGCTATAAATTTAAGGATTATGTGAAAATCGGGACTCCGTTAACTTTAATTTATATGGTAGTTACAGTATCAATTTTAAGTTATGTTTATTTATAAGATTATAAAATGAAGAATTTTTTAACAGCAATAAAAGCATCGGTAGATGCAGGCAATGAGATATTAAAAGTATATAATTCGGATAATTTTGATGTAGAGATTAAAAATGACAAATCGCCCTTGACACGAGCAGATAAAAATGCTCATCAAAAAATAATGGAGTATTTGACGAATACAGATATTCCCGTATTAAGCGAAGAGGGGCGTAATATACCTTACGATGAACGAAAAAATTGGCAACAATTGTGGATTGTCGATCCGCTTGACGGAACTAAAGAATTTATTAAACGTAACGATGAATTTACTGTAAACATAGCTTTAATTGAAAATCATAAGCCTGTTTTCGGAGTGATATTTGTGCCTGTAACAGGTGAATTATATTTTGGTATAAAACAAAAAGGAGCATATAAATTAAATACATCGGATATAAATATTTTAAAAACAGATATAGAAACATTGATAACTAAGGCTGTAAAATTACCGCAAAAAACAGAACGAAAGTTTACCGTTGTGGCAAGTCGTTCTCATTTGTCGCCTGAAACAGAGCAGTTTATCAATAAATTAAAAAAAGAGTATTCTGAATTAATATCAATATCGCGAGGTAGTTCGTTAAAATTGTGTGCTGTTGCCGAAGGCTCTGCTGATGTATATCCGCGTTTTGCACCTACAATGGAGTGGGATACTGCCGCAGGTCAAGCAATAGTTGAGGCTTCGGGTGCTGTTGTTTCGCAAGTGTCGGGCGAGCCTGTTGTTTACAATAAACAAGATTTGCTAAACCCTTGGTTTATAGTGAAGAGTTAAAAAAACTGTTTTTAAATTTGTTTTTTTTAATAATAAATTCACAAACAAATATTACTTTTGCTTCCTGTTAAA
>CAYRJP010000366.1:0-2709 GCA_964424425.1 uncultured Bacteroidales bacterium
TAAGATGTGATATTTTTAACAGTTCCTTCAAGAACTTGTCCTTTTTCAAGTTTAGCAATAATTTCTTTCTTCTGTTGTTCAAGTTCAGCTTCGATAAGAGCTTTGTGTGAAACAACAACGTTTTTAAATTCGTGATTGATTTTAACAACCTTGAATTCCATTGTTTTACCAACGTAAATATCGTAATCACGAATAGGCTTAACGTCAATTTGTGAACCGGGTAAAAATGCTTCGATACCGAATACGTCAACAATCATACCGCCGCGGGTGCGACATTTGATATATCCTTTGATGATTTCATCTTGTTCAAGCGATTGATTAACTCTATCCCATGAACGTAACGCACGTGCTTTTTTGTGTGAAAGGGTTAATTGTCCGTTTCTGTCTTCTTGACTTTCTACATAAACTTCAACTTTATCGCCAATTTTTAAATTGGGATTGTAGCGAAATTCGTTCATGTTAACAACACCTTCCGATTTATAGCCGATGTTGATTAAGGCTTCACGCTTGTTCATGGCAACAACTGTTCCGTCAACAACTTCATTTTCAGTTATTGATGACAGTGTTTTGTCGTAAAGCTCTTCTAATTTTTTTCTTTCGTCACTGTTATCTACAGTGTCATTTTCGTAAGCATCCCAGTCAAATTCTTCCTTAGTTGCTTCTGTTTTTACTTCAGCAGTTTCTTCTGTTTTTACTTCAGTGGTTTCTTCTGCTTTTACTTCAACAGTTTCTTCTGTTTTTACAGTTTCCTGCTCTTGTGTTTTTTCGTTTTGCTCCATTTCTTGAGCATTCATTTCTTTGTTTTCTTCCATTTAATTTAATATAAATTAATAAGTTAGACTTTATGTTGTTTTAAAATGTGCCGCAAAATAACAGTTTTATATTCAGAATGACAAATATTTATGAAAGTTTTTCTTTCTAAAATGTTATTATTTAAAATGATACAATGATTTAATGTAGTAATGTGATAATTATTTTAAAATCATTAAAAAATATTAAATTTGATAAAAAAAGTTGTTATGCTGTATGGTGATAATGATAATGTGAAAGTTTATAAGAATTTTTTCTTTACGGTTGTTGTTGTTTTATTGGTATCCGTAATATATTATTTTATAAATATGGGGTCTGATACTGCGGTGCAAGATGTTCGTCCCAAAGCATTGGAGTTTATGTATTATGTTCAAAACAATAATTTTGATTTAGCCCGAAAAATGCTTCTTAATGACAGTATTGATTTAAAAAAAATATTTACAGGAGACGGTATTGTTTTATCGTATAAAGAGGCAGGTTTTGGAGCCGATTCAAAAACCGATATTTGGATAAATATGTTTGTAAACGGATTACCTGCCGAAAATAGAAATGTTAATATTAACTTTAAAAAGGTTAACGATAAGTGGTTAATTAATAATATTGTAACAGATTATCATATCAATAGAATTGATAAATTAAATGTATTATTTTTTATTGATAAAATTATAAACGGAAATTATAATAGTGCTCATAAATTAACGCGAAATATTGATGATGCACGGATGTATAAAATAAAAGATGTTATTGATAATTATAGAAATAGCACAGATTGGGTTATAATAAAAGCAGAAAATATGCCTGCTCCGCATCTGAAAAATAAAATACCCGAAGAAACCAAAATATTTATTCAATCTGCGGATAAAAAATATACTTTGCAATTTATTTGTAAAAAACTCAAAAAGGAACATTGGATTGGAGATATAAGGATAATTGACAGTATTTAAATTAAAATAATTTAATTAATCAAATTGAGTTTAGTGAGATATTTTACAGTAATTATTTGTATTGTTTTTACTTTACAAATAAGTGTTAAAGCAAAAGAAATATACAAAAGAAATAAATTCAACACAAAATATTTGTTTTATACAAATGCATTTGAAATTAATGATACGATTAAAGCAAATAAAAAACTGCAACTGTTAAAAAAAAGTATTCTTCCGGTATCGCTCATTGGAGCAGGCATCATAATGAATAATAGTTATTTTGAAAAGCAGTTGAATGAGGATATTCAAACTAAAATACATGGTTTTTCAACAAATATTGATGATTATATGGTATTTGCTCCTGTTGCTGAAATGTATATTTTTGATATTGCCGGAGTAAAAGCAAAAAATCATTGGTTTAACCAAACAAAATATCTGTTTATATCAAATGTAATATCGGCAGGTATTGTTTATTCTATAAAATATACGTCAAACAAAGCACGTCCTGATGGCACTCCGTATTCTTTCCCGTCGATGCATACAAATTTGGCTTTTGCAAATGCAACTGTTTTATTTAATGAGTTTAAACAAACATCGCCGTTAATTGCTTACAGTGGTTATATATTTGCAACCACTACGGGAATTTTTCGAATATTAAATAATAAACATTATCTGTCGGATGTGTTGGCGGGGGCAGGAATAGGTATTTTAACAACTGAGCTTGTATATTATTTTGAACCGTTAAAAAAGATAAATCCGTTTAATAAATCTGAAAACATCTCTTTTTCGCCTGTAATTTACGGTAACGGATTGGGAATTTGTTTTGTATGCAAGTTTTAATATGGTTTACGTTACTTTGTTGTAGTCTGATTCCATTTTTGAAGTTAATATTTTTGTTAAAATTGCTTATTAAAATATCCTGATTTAACAACAATATTTGTTTGTTCTATTAAATGATAATACTAAAAAAAGCTGT
>CAYRJP010000367.1:0-2709 GCA_964424425.1 uncultured Bacteroidales bacterium
TAAATTGTATTTTTACTTCTGTATTTTCTACAGGTATGCCATTATTGTCTCTTACAACAGCTTGATAATTTATTAATTCAGGTGATTGTGCAAAAATTGTTGCCGAAATTAATATTGCTGTAATAGTAAAGTAAAGATTTTTCATATATCCGGTTTTTAAAAATTATATATATTAATATTTAACCATTAACAAGTGATTATTGTATTAAATATTACACTATTATATCTTTTTTATTGTAAATTATTTTTTCCTGCATGTTATCATTGCAAAAGCACAAGTATGTAACAATTTGTTAAATATAAAATACTAATATTTGTTAACAGATTTTTTACTTTTATTCGAAACAACAACCTTTCTTAAACAACTTTATAAATCTACCTATTATCATCTTCCATGAAAAAAAACTATTTAATTAAGAATTTAAAATATCACTCTGCCTTTTTGTTTAATTTTTCAAGTTTCTCTATTCGTTTTATTAATTCTTTAATTATTTCTTGTTGTTCTCTATTTATCTCTTTTTGTTTTTTATTAATTTTTTGTTGAGCAATATTTTCCTTTTTAAGTTCTATTATTTGTAATTGTTGATTTTTAATTTGAATTTGTTGTTCATAGTTTGCTTTATAATTATATGTTGTCATTTCATCAGTTAAAATCCAAAATTCTCCTCCCGTTAAATCTTTTGGTAACGAATTGGGATCTAACTCTATTAAACCGCGTTTTGTTTTATAATCTATCATACCTTTTACTTTCCCTTTTGGAGGATATAACAGTATTTCATCGGTAATATTTCTATCTGTAAAGGCTGCTGCTCCTTGATTATGTAAATCATCGTAATAAATATCACGCCAAGCCAACGAAGCTGTTCCTAAATCAAAAGTTTTATTACTTACAGGAACTACAGCTCCATTTACTTGAAGTTTATAACTAGGGCTATTAATTCCTATTCCAACATTGCCGTTTTTTAAAACTACCATTGCATTAGAAAGATTATAACTATTTCCATTTCCAACAATTAAAACTGTTCCACTTGCTATAGGGGTATTATAACATCCCAATACTGTTGAATAAATATCATTGTTATCCAACCAATAACCCAATGAGCAACTTCCTGTTTTTCTAGATATAACATGAGTACCAATAGCAACCGAAAAATATCCCAAAGCACTTGTTTTTTTATCATCCGCCCAACTATCATGTGAAAACCCAATAGCAGTTCCGTATTTTGATGCTCTTGCATTTCTTCCTATAGCTACACTTGATTCTCCAAATGTCTTCGCATAAAATCCTATAGCTGTTGACACTGTTCCATTTGTTTTAGCACCATATCCTATTGCTATTGAACCGGAACCTGTTGCAGAACAATATCTACCAATAGCTATTGCTCCAACCGTATAAGTTCTTGAATACCAACCGGCAGCAAATGAATTTCTTCCAAATGTCTGTATATGAGACCCCATTGCTATAGAATTCTCCCCATATGCTTGTGATGAATCTCCAATAGCTTGGGAATAATTTCCTTTAGCCTCACATTTATATCCCAATGCTTGAGAATAATCTCCTATACTTTTACTCTCATAACCCGTTGCCCATGAGTTTTGCCCTACACTATCAGGACTTTCCACTAAAACTCTGCCCGACATAAATGCCTCTTTCGGAGGATACCATACAATACGGGCTTCGCTTGGGTTAATAACTTCAGGAGTTGTGGTTTGCTCAATATTAAACAGATAACTTGACTCTACTTTACTACCACTTAAGTTACCTACTGCAAAACCTCCTCTATGACCTGATATCTTTCCATTATCTTCTTTTATCCATATTCTTACTCCTTCTTGATATACGGCAAATACTGTATCTCCATTTGAATTTAATACACTAAAGATAACATCATCAATACCTGCACTTGCATCACTATGAACAAGTAATTTTCCCTCAGGTGATACTGTGCCTATTCCTACATTCCCTTTATTAAAATATATATTGGAACCTGTTTGTTGCCATTGATTTGAATAACCTCCTAAATAAACTTGTCCACCATTACTTAAATATAGAGTATCATTAGATATATTTACTGCTTGTAACTCATTTGTTGGATCAGCATCGGCATCATTTACCTCGTCAGTAATACTTCCTCCATTATTTGATAATGTTATTGTATTACCCGTTTTTGTCAGAGTCTGTAACTCATTTGTTGCATCGGCATCAGCATCAGCTTTATTTGCCACATCTTTTGCATACAAAGCATAAGGAACTGAAAGCAATTGCTGTGTTCCCATATCTGTATATCCGTTGCCTAAATCAACTTTTACATTTAGAAAATAAGAACCTTCTCCCCAATCAATATTCTCAAATGCTCCTTCGGATGCCGTTCCTTCTCCTATTTTTAAACTTATCAACCCAAACTCGTTTGTAGTTGTTGTTTGCTCTTCTGAATAAACCACTGTTCCATCTATTGCAGATTGCAAAACGATAAATTGTATTTTTACTTCTGTATTTTTTACAGGTGTGCCGTTATTGTTTCTTACAACGGCTTGATAGTTTATTAATTCCGGTGATTGAGCTGCTACAACTACCGAAAATAAAACTAAAATAATTAAAGAATATAACCTTTTCATGATATGGTAGTATTGGTTTTAGCAAATTTTATTTTATGGCTGAATTCAAGTCACAAATGCAACTTTTGGTTAAACAATAAATTATTCATTACA
>CAYRJP010000368.1:0-2684 GCA_964424425.1 uncultured Bacteroidales bacterium
GATATTTTTTTTACATCGTTAATGTTTGAAATATCTCCAAAAACTATTTTTATTTTATTTTTGAATTGCGACAGCTTTTTTACCGACTGTTTTGTTTTAATATCAAAAGCCGTAATATTATATTTATCTACACTTGTCGCAAATTGTTTTAGCACTTCAATACCTACTGTGCCTGTTGCTCCGGTAATAAGTATATTTTTTGTTTCCATAGGTTCGGCTTTTTTATCGAAAACAAAATTATACTCACTATTGATATTTGTAAATCAATAATCGACAAACAGCGATAAATTATCGGTAAACAAAATTTAAGATTTACAATATTTTAATTTTTTTATCCGAAACTCTTTTTATTAACCTGTCTTCTTCGAGTTCTTTCAGTGTTCGCGAAAGCGATGGACGGGTAGTCCCGAAAAAGCCGGACAACCGTTGCAGTGTGACAGGTAATATTACAGTATCGGTATTTGTACGAATACTTAAATCGGTTAAATAATACATCATTTTTTCTTTTAAAGTGTTAAAATTCAGAAACCTTATTTTTTCGGCAAGATATTGTATCTGGTTTGATAATGTAGCCAAAAAAGTTTCTAATATATTGTTATTCAGGGCTATCATTTTTTTTACCGAATCTTTCTGAAAAATTATTATTTCGGTATCTTCATCGGCAATTACATTTACCGGCACTGTATTTACCGACCCGAAAATAAATGCAACGGCAATGGCTTGTCCCTTTTTCAATTCAGCTATTTTAATTGTTTTGTTTTCCAAATTTGTCATTTCGGTATGTGCCGAACCCGAAAGCAATATTCGCAAACTGTCGCAAATATTTCCGGCATAAACCATTGTTTCTCCTTTTTTATATTTTTTTTTCTGAAAATGTATATTATTTAATATTAACTCTATATCGCTGCTTTTCAGAGAGTTAAAAAAGTCTAAATTTTTAAGTTCCGTAATCATATAATTTTTTTTTATAAGTGTAACATTCGTTACGCTTTTGTATTTATTCAAAAGTTAGATTTGCACAAAAATAAAAATTTAATTTAGATTAATTTAAAATAAAAAGAAAAATGAATAATATGTTTTGTTTTCAATGCCAAGAGGCAGCAAAAGGTACAGGATGCACAATTGCGGGAGTATGCGGAAAAGATGCAGATACAGCCGCATTGCAAGATTTATTGATATATTCGGCAAAAGGAGTAGCTGTATTAGCAAGTGAACTTAATAAAACCGATGTAAATTGTAATGAATGTTCGGAGTACATCAGCGAAGCACTGTTTATAACAATAACCAATGCTAATTTTGATAAAAAAGCCATTATCAATAAAATTCGCGAAGGAATGGAAATACGTAATTCGTTGCGTAAAAAAGGTTACGAGGCGGGAGTTAATGTTCCAATGTTTGAACACGATGTTGTAAAATGGAATGCCGGTAGTGATGATGAAATTTTTGCAAAATTGAAAACGGTAGGAATTTTAGAAGAAAAAAACGAAGATATTCGCTCACTGAAAGAGTTGATTATTTACGGATTAAAAGGAATGGCTGCTTATGCTTCACATGCATTTCAGCTTAAATATTCCGATAAGGAAGTGAATAAATTTATGGCAAAGGCTCTTACCGAAACATTAAGAACCGATATTACTGCCGATGAACTTGTTGCTCTAACTTTGGAAACAGGTAAGTTTGGTGTTGATGTAATGGCATTGCTCGATAAAGCCAATACTACAACTTACGGACATCCCGAAATTACAGAAGTTGACTTAGGCGTAAGAAAAAATCCCGGAATACTAATTTCGGGACACGATTTAAAAGATATTGAAATGCTTTTAGAACAAACTCAAGGACAGGGAGTTGATGTATATACTCACAGTGAGATGCTTGCTGCACAATACTATCCTGCATTTAAAAAATATGAACATTTTGCGGGAAATTACGGAAACGCTTGGTGGCAGCAAGACAAAGAGTTTACAAGCTTTAACGGACCTATTTTAATGACAACAAACTGCCTTACTCCGCCCAAAGTCGAGTA
This sequence comes from uncultured Bacteroidales bacterium, assembly GCA_964424425.1. Taxonomy (GTDB): domain Bacteria; phylum Bacteroidota; class Bacteroidia; order Bacteroidales; family SZUA-534; genus GH45. The sequence continues at coordinate 2,024 of CAYRJP010000368.1, forward strand.
TATTGACAGAATATACTCAACAGGAGCCGTTGGTTTTGAGGGTGTAAAATATATTCAGCAAGATGAAAATGGTAATAAAGATTTTTCGGAAATTATAGAACACGCTAAAAAGTGTGCCCCTCCAACCGAAATAGAAACAGGAAAAATTGTAGGTGGATTTGCTCATCATCAAGTGCAACAGCTTGCAGGCAAAGTAGTTGAAGCCGTAAAAAACAAAAATATAAGTCAATTTTTTGTAATGGCAGGATGCGACGGACGTCACAAATCGCGTAACTATTACACCGATTTTGCAAAAGAGCTTCCAAACGATACTGTTATTTTAACAGCAGGATGTGCAAAATATCGTTACAATAAACTAAATCTTGGTGATATTGGCGGTATTCCGCGTGTGTTGGATGCCGGACAGTGTAACGACAGTTACTCTCTTGTATTGACAGCTCTTAGTCTGAAAGAAGCATTTAGTCTTGATGATATTAACGAACTGCCAATTACATACAATATTGCTTGGTATGAGCAAAAAGCGGTAATTGTGTTGTTAGCGTTACTTTATCTTGGAGTTAAAGATATTCACTTAGGACCTACGTTGCCTGCATTTTTATCGCCTAATGTTGTAAATGTTTTGGTTGAAAATTTTGGTATTTCGGGAATCTCATCGGTAGAA
>CAYRJP010000369.1:0-2679 GCA_964424425.1 uncultured Bacteroidales bacterium
TTGTATCATTAAATAACTTTCAACTTTACAAACTTTCAACTTTCAACTCATTATCGCATTCGCTACGCTCATTTTTTTGAACCATATAAGGCATTTAAGATAATATAAGAGTTTCGCTATGCTCAACTTTTTTTTTAACATTAAAATTAAGAAAATTAAGTTTTTACCGCAAAGACGCAAAGACGCAAAGTTTTTTTGTCCACAAATTACACTAATTAACACAAAATTATTTTCAATTATTCATCATCAACTTATTATCGTATTTTTGCATTACATCATTGAACCATTGTATAATTATATCATTTTCTTCGTTGCCAATCCGCCTTCGACTCCGCTCAGGCTCCAAATCCATTTCTGCATTGTAGCATTAAATCATTACACCATTAAATCATTGTATCATTAAATAACTTTCAACTTTACAAACTTTCAACTTTCAACTCATTATCACATTACATCATTGAACCATTGTATCATTATATCATTGTATCATTAAATAACTTTCAACTCTTAAACTAACAACCCGGTATTTTAATTGTAAAAACGCTTCCTCTGTTTTTTTGGCTTTTCACAGTTATATCGCCTTTAAACTGCATTACTATTGCCTTTACATAACTTAATCCCAATCCGAAACCTTTAACTGTATGCACATCGCCTGTGGGAACACGGTAAAATTTTTCGAAAATTCTCTCTTGTGTTTCTTTATCCATTCCTATCCCCTTATCGGCGACAGCCAAATAAAAATAACCATCTGAATTATAGGTTGATACGCTTATCTCAGGTGGTGAATTAAGCGAATATTTATTTGCATTGTCAAGCAAATTGTAAACAATATTTGTAAAATGTGTTTCGTCAATTTTCAGCAAATCGTTGTCGGCTGCCAAGTTAAGAGTAATTTTGCCGCCTTTTTGTTCAACTTGCAAAGTGATGTTTTTCACCGAATTTTCAATCAACGGATGAACATTTGTCTCTTTCATATTCAGGTTAAAGTCTTTTTTGTCAATCAAAGCCATTTTAAGCACACTTTCAACCTGTCTGTTCATTCGGCGATTTTCTTCCTTTATAATACCGATAAACCGACTTACTTTGTCGGGGTCGGAAATAATATTTTGATTTGAAATTGAATCGGCAGCAAGCGAAATTGTGGCTATGGGAGTTTTAAATTCGTGGGTCATATTGTTTATAAAATCGTTTTTAATTTCGGATACCTTTTTCTGATTATAGATGATTTTCAAGGTATAATAAAAAGTAAACAGTATGATAAGAGTAAAAACAACAGACCCTGCAAACGGCCACATCATATTATTTATTAGATAGTTACGTTTGTCGTGAAAATACAGCACAAGTTTATCGCTGTGCATTAAAATATCGTTGGGAAAAAGAGACGTAGAATATGCTTTAACTGCTTTTGACTCTTTAAAACCCGACGATTTCAAGTTTTTATAATAATTTTCTTTGTAATCGGTAATTGCAAATTCGTATTTAAGCGGAATATTGAAATTTCGCAATTCGTATTCTAAAGTAGGTGCTATAATTGAGTAACTCAACCGCTGCTCCAACGGAATATTTTGCATTGAATATTCCAACATCATTTGCTGCATAACAGAGTTTAGTTGATGCTGCATTGATTGATTGCCGGATAGTATATTTATACTGCTTGGTGTGCTTACTTGCGAAAATGTTTGTATATGTTGAGTTGTATTTCCACTAACAATAATTGTATCGAAGCTGTATCTGACGGTTTCTATTCCATTACGTTTTTTCTTTTGCACCTTAATATTTTTATTATCGTCGGGAATTTGGGTGTTGTTGTTCCAAAATTTGCCGAATTCCAACATTACCGAATCGTTTTGCGATATTGGATAACCACCGTTTTGAAACATTATTTGAAAAGACGGCATCATATTAAACAGGTTCGACATAAGATAAGCATTTTGGTTTCGTTCAATGCGTCTTGCTGCACGCGTAAGTGCCTGATTTACCTGCCTGTCGAATTGTTCTTCTTTAATGCTTATTGCTTTGTTCATCCAAAACAGTTGAACAAATATTATTCCCAATAGCGACAAAGCCATTAATATTATGATACCGCTGAATTTATGTTTTCTCATCTGCTTAAAACAGTGTTGTTTTTTATTAATACCAAATCCGTAACTAAAAACCAATAGTCACGGTGTGAGTTTATTTTAAAGTTTCAATGTTTGTTATTTGTAAATACTTATTAATCAATAAATCACACTGTAACTCCAAAAGTTTACTTTTCAAAAATACTAAAAGAAACAGAGTTCTTAACATTTTTAACGTAACATTAACAATTTTTAACCGTCTATTAACTGACACCTGATGATAATACAGATACTTTTGTTACATAAAATTTAAGTTAATAAATAGTTGTTGTTTGTTATTATGCATTGGAAAAACAATTTATCGACAAAAAGCAGATAGTTTTATAAGTGTTAAGGTTATGTTTTTAAGGTTATAATTTCTATGTCGGTAAATTTTCCAATGCTTTTTAAAAAAGAAATCGCCTATTTTGAATAAATACTTCCACAAAGTTCTTATTTTGAAAATTACGGTTGCTCTCCTTCCCTTTTGAGCAGCCTTTTTTTTAATTTTTAAATTTGATAACAAATATCTCCAAAACAAGCATCAGTAATGTTAACCATAAAAACAACATAGTCAGCG
>CAYRJP010000370.1:0-2671 GCA_964424425.1 uncultured Bacteroidales bacterium
AGACCATAATGTTGGCGGATTTGGAAGTGTCCACTTATTTATTGCAAGAAAAAAATGATAAATAAAATAATGCACAAAAGCATAATGCCTAATATACGTATTAAGGGTCATTCGTTTGAATACATACTGTTATTTGCTAAGAGATTTTTCACTTTCGTTCGAAATGACAGTTTATTAAATGGTTTTTATACTAAAAAAAGTTTAATTTGTTAAATATCAATTACTTTGATATGTGGTTTTACAAAAAAATATATTACACAATTCTATTTCTGTTACCGGTTATTGTTTCGGCACAAAGTAAATTTGCCGTTGACGGATATATTTCGCAAATGGGAACATCGGTATTTATGAAAGACTCTTCTGATGCTACTTGGGATTATCGTTTTCATAATCGCATAAACACAGCATATTATCCTACAGATAATTTAACTGTTCATTTTCAATTCAGAAATCAATTTTTATGGGGTGAAACAGTTGAAAATATTCCCGAATATGCCGATGATTTTTCACAAGACAGAGGCTTAGTTGATATGAATTGGAATTGGTTTGCCGAAAAAAACAGTCTGCTCAACACTCAAATAGACAGAGCTTATATTGAATATACGACAGGAAATTTTGAACTATCGGCAGGAAGACAACGAATAAATTGGGGACGCACGTTTGTATGGAATCCCAACGATATTTTTAATGCCTATTCGTATTACGATTTTGATTATCCCGAAAAGCCGGGTGCCGATGCCGTCAGAGCAACTTATTATACCGGAATGGCTTCGTCGGTTGAGTTGGTTGTAAAATCCGACAGTTCACAAAAACTTACAATAGCAGGGTTGCAAAAATTCAACAAATGGGGATACGATATTCAATTTATCGAAGGATTTGCCAACGGAAGCGATTTTGTTATAGGCTCAGGATGGGAAGGAAATATTAAATCTGTTGGGTTTAGAGGTGAATTTTCATACTATCATCCAAAGGATAATTTTACCGATACTTCGGGAGTGTTTTTGCTGTCGGCAGCTTTTGATTATACATTTTCAAACAGTTTGATGATACAAACCGAATTTTTATATAACGACAAAAAAACATTGATAAAATCGCTAAATGAGTTTTATCGTGCACCTGCAACATCAAAAAGTTTATCAATATCGGAATACAATTTCTTTTTAAATATAAATTATCCCGTAACACCAATTCTCTCTGTTTACACGGCAGCTATGTATTATACCGATCAAAAGGGATATTTTTTAATGCCCGGACTTGATTTATCGGTAACAACAAACTTACAATTATCATTTATCTATCAATATTTTAATGTAAAAACACCATTTAACACACGAATGGCAATGAATATGGCTTTTGTAAGATTAAAATGGAATTTTTAGGGTTAAAAATAATTCTTACTTTTGCCAACTCATATTTTTAGATTGGCAATGAAGGGATACGAATATCATACATTAAATAACGGAATACGGATTATTCACAATCGGGTTGAAGGGAAAGTAGCTCATTTGGGGATAATAATAAATACAGGTTCTCGCGACGAAAAACAAAATGAACACGGAATAGCTCATTTTATTGAGCATGTTATTTTTAAGGGAACATACAAACGAAAAGCCTACCATATTATAAGCCGCATGGAAGATGTAGGCGGCGAAATAGACGCTTTTACAACAAAAGAGGAGACAACAATTTACAGTGCTTTTTTAACTGAATATTACAATCGTGCCGTTGAATTGTTGGCTGATATTGTATTTAATTCATCGTTTCCCGAAAGGGAACTCGAAAAAGAGAAGGAGGTAATACTTGATGAGATAAACTCATATAAAGACAGTCCTGCCGAACTTATTTTCGACGATTTTGAAGATATGATTTTTAAAGGTCATCCTATCGGACGAAATATTTTGGGTGAACCTAAATCGTTGAAAAAATATACACGCGAAAATTTGTTGTCTTTTGTAAAAAACAATTATCATACCGACCAGATGGTGATTTGTTCGGTAGGTGATATTAAATTTTCATCGTTGGTAAAATGGGTTGAAAAATATTTCGGAATTTATAAGCCTAACCTTCGTAAATCGCGACGTCAGGTTTTAAACGGCTATGCTGCAACTAATATTCAAATAAAAAAAGAGACTTATCAGGCTCATTGTATATTGGGCGACAGAGCTTACGATATTACCGATAAAAAAAGGCTGTCGCTTGAATTGCTGAATAATATTCTCGGTGGTCCCGGAATGAATTCAAGGTTGAATCTTGCTTTACGCGAAAAACACGGGGTAGCTTACAATATCGAATCTTTTTATACACCTTACACCGATACGGGTATTGTGGGAATATATTTCGGAACCGATGAAGAAAAAATTGAAAGAAGTTTGAAAATTATTAAAAAAGAACTTAAACTTTTACAAACTAAACCGCTTGGAATTTTACAACTCGAAAGGGCAAAAAAACAGCTTATGGGACAAATTGCAATAAGTGCCGAAAACAAATCGAATCTTATGCTTAATATCGGTCGAAGCTATCTGTTGTTTAATAAAGTTGATACTCTTGACGAAGCATATAAAAAAATTAACGCATTAACATCTAATCAAATAGCAGATGCGGCAAATGAAATATATGATTTTAGTAAATTATCGATGTTAACGTATTTGTAATTCGTTAGACTATTAGACTC
>CAYRJP010000371.1:0-2670 GCA_964424425.1 uncultured Bacteroidales bacterium
CAATATTATATTTAAAACCAAGTCCCGAAACAACCTTTAACAGTTCATTGGGTTTGTCAACCGAAATAACTACAATATTACCCTGCGAAGGTAACGACGATACTTTTTCTACCAACTCCGACATGGTATCGGTATTATAAATATAACGCTCGGCACTCTCTTCCCAAGTAATCTCTTCGCCTGCAAAATCTTCGGTATCGGTATGAATTTTTACACATTCGGGCATGCTGCTTATCAGCTTATCCTCAACACCAAGATGTTTATTAATAACATGCAGAATTTCACAAATAGATACTCCCGTAACTTTAGCGGCATCTTTAAACGAAGCAAAACGTGCAAGAGTATTGTAAAGAGCAGGCGTTTGCATCTTCTTAAACTTCGGCGACAAGTTTGTCAAAATATCTTTCAACTCCGGATATTTATCCAGAGTTTCTTTAATATTCGACTGTGCCGTAATAATTGCAACACCCTCTTTTTGTTCGGTTTCTACCATTGATATTGCCTGCACGGGACACACATCCATAGCCTCGTTACACAACTCCTCTTCACTATCGTTTTCGGGTTGCTTTTTCAGATAGGCTTTGTTTTTACTATTCATGTCGAAGTTATCGGGTGCAACTTCAACACAAGCACGACAAGCAATACACTCTTTGCTTACCGTATATTTTTTATTTTCCATTGTATGTAATTTTAATGTTTCAAATTCTATTTCTTCTTCTCTCTCTTTTGTCCGGTGATTTTTAAACCAAACAATAAATCCTGATATTATTATAAACAGTGCCGCAAAACCAACAAGCGGAACTATCAGAATATAAAATCCACCGATAACCGACTGAAAAATTCGTCCGGTATGAACTTCAAGAGCCACATTCCACAACGATATCGGCTGCTTTTGTATTTGCGGCGGCATACTACAAAACAAACTGTTGTCGGAAATGTTTATTGCTCCAAAATTATACTCGAATACAACTTCCTTGCCAAAATAATCGGCGGTGTAACCTGTTATTTTAAAATCACCTATGGGACGACCGTCGTCTTTCGGCGGCACATACGTCATTTTTTTTATATAATCGTAAACAAATCCGTTTTCGGGATACCAAATAAACAGTCCGTAAAATGAACCAACAAGCCATGATTTGCTGTTGTATTTTTTCAATACCGTCACTCCCATAATACTTGCGGGCGGTTGATATTTAAACAGTTTTAATTGCGAATGAAAATCATCATCGGAATAGTAAAACCCGTCCATTGTGGCAATAATAAACCTGTGATTTTCTTCGTCGTAAGCAATACGACGTAAAATATCGAACCACGGATTTGGCGTAGCCAGTTCGGTATGCGGGATTTTATTTACCTTTGAGTTTCCCACGGCAATAAGCAACGGAGGACGCAAAAACATTCCCGTAAGGGTAGTGATAAGTAAAAACAGAATAGTTATCCAACCGAGTTTATTGTGCCATTTAAGATTCCACGCATTTATTCGCCTGATTTTGTAAAACTCCTTGCTGTATTTGCGTCGTCGCTTTATGCGGTAGCCGTTGATAAAAAATATAAAACCTGTTATGCTCAAAAATATAAATATCACTCCAACCAAATCAACCATAATTTTACCTGCATGACCGTAAATTTCGCCACTGTGAATTACCCAAAGAGTTTTAAAAAGTCCTATTTTGTTGTCGTAGCCTTCGGGTGCGGGTATTTTCACTTGCGTGAAATGCTTGTAATCGGTTGTGGTAAGCAAAAACGAGCGTGTAAGCACAAACAGAGTATCTTGCTTTTCCATAAGGTCAACCACACGTTTTTCGGAAACAGGCAATTTGTGCAGTTCCCACTTTTTTGCCCCGAAATTATATTGATAAAGCCCGAAAAATGTGGCAGCAAACAAATCTCCTTTGCGGGTTTGCAGTATTTGGCAAATTTTTCGGTTATCCATCCCTTTCGGGAAACCTGTATTAAAATCAACAAAATGCGTAAAAGCGGAATCGGTAAGCCAAACCCCGATATTTCCGTAAATAAGAATGCTGTCGTTGTTTATTTTATGAGTGGCTTTTACTCCCGCATTGTTCCAGTTTTTATATTCATATTGTTGAGGCATCAATTTGCGACTTACATCAACCCCCGACAAAGCCTCGCGATGATTGAGCACTATGCCCGAAAGAGCAAACATCACAATAAAAAGCGTAACTATTACGCCAAGCCATTTATGATATTTTTTAAAAAAGTTTATCATTTTTTATCTTTTAATTTTTAAAACCCCTAAGTTATAATTTGTATTATTTTATAAATAAAAAATATGAACTTTTGCACATTTCGGGGGTAAAATTCTTGATATTTTTACCTATTTCGGGGGTAAAAAAATCAATATTTTGACACATTTCGGGGGTAAATTCATTTTTTGTCAGATACTATTCAAGTCTTAAACCAATAACTTATACCATGACTTGCAAATTATTACACCCCATTTGCAATGAAATAATCACCACAAAAGTAATCTTTATTTAGATTAAATATAAATGATAATCGAAAAAATAACCGAATATTTTTAAACATCCGGCTGTTTTTTCTATCTTTTTAATGAACTCTTTAATTTTATTAATAAACCTAACAGGTTTTAGAAACCTGTTAAAAATATAGTCAAGGTTTCGCTTTATTAATTTACTGAACATTAAG
>CAYRJP010000372.1:0-2657 GCA_964424425.1 uncultured Bacteroidales bacterium
AATGCCGTAAGTTCACTATTTCACAACTCCTACTGCATAAGTCGGGTTAAAATAAATGAATTTCTAACTGGTTAATTAACTGATACCAATACAAACCTATTAGGTCTTACGGATTTAAGATAATAATGAAAAGTAAGGTTTTAAAATAAGATTTATACCGCAACTATCAGTTATTTAGCTTTCTTACTTGCATAATTATGGTAAATGTATTTTGCATCTATAACAAAAACCAAACCGATTATTGTAACAGCACCACCGATTATTTGATACAAATACGGAAAAGTGCCAAAGTAAAAGTAAGCTAAAATTACCGTAATAAATCCGGTAAGGCTTTGAACTAATGTTGAGCGTGAAGCATCAATATATTTTAATGATAAAAACTGTAAAAATGAAGTTAAAAACGGACCTATCACCGAACCTATAAGTATATTTAAGAATGCCTTTTGCGAAATAACAAAACTCGATTTGCTTATAAGCATAAAAATAAATGCAAGCACAAATAAAAAACCTATTTTATTGAGATTCAGCGATAAAGCGGAAAAATGACGTATAACTTTTTTACTCCATACTGTTCTGAGTGAATAAAACAGACTTGAAAAAATAATATACTGAACTCCCGGAATAAACAGCGATTGCAAAGTAGTGTCTTTGTTGTAAGAAATTACAAATGTTCCGAATATTGTTAAAATTATTCCCGCAATTTGCAGTTTACTGTGTTTCTCGTTTAAAAAAAGTATGGCAAGAAAAACTATCAATACAGGCTCAATATTTCTAATAAATGCAGGAATTGACGGATTGGGAATAATTTTTATACCTATAAAAATGGCTGTGGTAGCAATAACCTCAATAATTCCGATACCTAAAAAATTCAGGTATTGAAATTTAGTAGGATGTTTTACTGTTTTAAAATGTCCCGTAAAAAATGAATAGATAATATTCCAAATTATTGCAAAACCAAACCAGTAAAACCCGAACTGATAAATATTTGTTTCATCCAAAGCAGCTTTGCTGAATATATAAACATTGGCAAGCGTCGCGGTTGACAGTGCTGCTGTAATATATCCTTTGGCTTTATTGGTAATCATCATTTATCTGATAGTATTTTATAAAAAGTTATCTACTGCACGCCTTTTTTACTTTTATTATTTTAGCAAAAATTCTATTTACTGTCGAAATATGTTTCTCGTATTGTAAAGGTTTATAATTTAATGCCTGTTTCATTTCTTTTTCCGAAATATCAAGAAAATCAAGAACTTCTTTGTAATTATCGGGCAAACTGTCAATATTATCTTTTTTGTAAAGTTCTTCGGCTTTTTGTTTTGAGATTTCTCCTTTACGTATCATATTACTGTATTGACAAATCCGCCTTTCGTATCCGTAAATCTTGTTTCTTACATAATTTGTAAACGGTTCGGCTATGCAATCAAGATGACGACTGTATTCCACATTATCTTTATCTTTCCAATTAAATTCTTTTTTTATTATTTCAGCTATCTCTTTATCAGTAGGATTTTTAATATAAAAAAGCGGTCTGATTTCTTTACCTATAACTCCTGTTTTTTTCCAAATTGATAATTTAAAAAGATTTAGGTTCGGATAAATTAAATATTTATCTATCTCATTTTTCGATAATTCCTTAGTTTTTTTTAAAATATATTTAAATCGGGCTATATCCTGAATTGAATCGGGTAAAAAAGAATCTTCTTCAAGCGGGGATGAACCGTATAAAATCATCGGTACTTTATACCGGCGTGCTGTTTTTAGAATATGTGCTTTTGTGGCTATATCACATGCTCCGCAAATATCTCCCGTTTGTAAAAACATATTTTTATAAATCTTTTTTTGCAGATTTATATCCGGTTTACAAAACAGATGCTTTACTCCTGTTTTTGCAACAGCATTTTTAATATTCTCTACCGCCAACTCCGACAATAAACCATTATCGTATGTCATGGCAACAACCCGCAACTTATAAACATTTACCGCAAGGTGCAAAATATAAGTGCTGTCTTTACCTCCGCTTAACGGCACAAGAGCATCAAATTCAGAATGTTTATTTCTGTATTTATCAAATAATTCCACTAACTTTTGTTCTCCAAACGGTTTAAACTCTCTTTTTTCATTACACAATGAACAAACTCCTTCATTATCAAATACTATTTTAGGATATTTTTTATTCAGTAAACATTTTTTGCATGTTTGTGTATTTAATTCAGGCTGCATACAGTTTGTGTTAAAATAATATATGAGTATTTTTTACTAATATCTTAAATCCGCAAAAGAAAAAAATCTTCTGCGGATTTAAATTATTATCTGCTTTCCAAACAATTATTCTTGAATTTCAGGCTTTAATTTTTCAAGTTCTTTTTTGTTAACATTAAACCTTTTTGCAGGTGATTTAATAAGAGTCATCTCGTCAACAAGGTGACTTGCTCCCGCAAATTTATCAACAATAAACAACACATACCTGATATCAAGTGTAATATTGCGACACATATCAGGGTCATACATTATATCACTCATTGTGCCTTCCCAATTACGGTCGAAATTTATTCCTATCAATTGACCATTGCCGTTTAAAACAGGACTTCCGGAGTTTCCGCCCGTTGTATGATTCGATGCGGTAAAACAAACAGGCATAAATCCTTTTGCATCGG
>CAYRJP010000373.1:0-2652 GCA_964424425.1 uncultured Bacteroidales bacterium
CTCAATCCGTCGTCAAATGTTAAAAGAAAAGCATTTTTAGGCAGCTTGTTTTTACCTTTTAACCAATTGTAAACGTCATCTAACGAAACAGGAATGTAATATTTTAACAAAAAATCAATGTCGTCATTGAACTGCTTAACGCTTCTTACATTGTAAAGATGTTTCAGATGCACGGGGATATTATCAGCCACAGCATGATAAAACGGCAAAATAAGTTGTCTGTTTGTTAAGTTTTGTAATAGTTTAATCACTGTTGTTTATTATTTGGTGATTGTAAATTTGCAAGCGTGCTTGTTATTTTCTGAAAAACCGAAAACCATCCTTTCCATTCAAACATTTCGCTAAGGCTTTCGTTGTGCCATAAACTTACAAAATTTCCGTTTACTTTCAGTGTATTTTCAATTAATAATAATATCGACTCGTATGCTTGTTGCGGTGAGTTATTGCGATAACTGTTTAATGTTCTGTCCATTACGGTAAACGGATGTATGATAAGATTTGTCGATTTGTTGTTTTGTAAATCGAAAAAATAAAACGGCATACTTGTTCCGGCTCTAAATCCTGCTCTATCGGCAAATCCCATTGAATAATCGGTTGTAATGCCTGCTTGAATAAGCATACGGTAATATTCGGGCACCGAAAAAACCAAAAAATGTTGACGACTTGCTGTAATTTTTTTACCTGACAGTTTTTTAAGTCTGTTTTTCTCTTCTTTCAGTATATTAATATCAGTTGCCGCTTGATATGAGGGGTGTAACCCTATGTGGGCATTACGGGTTACATATTCTACAAAATTTTTGAAAGCCGGTGTTTTGTAATTTGCCGATTTATCGTATTTCCCATAGTTGCCTGTGTGAATAAAGAATTTCAATTCAATACCGGTATTTTTATGTAAGTCTGTCAAGCTGTGAAAATTATACCAAGGGTCGGGCTTTTTATTTAGTAACACTTGTAATCGAAATTCGGCATCGTTTATTTTTCCTTTTAAAATATCACGCACAAACCCCGCAACATTTCGCAAAAATCCCTTATTTTTATAACACCATGGGCTGTCAACATCTATTGTTGTTATTGCTTTAAAAGTATTGTTGTGCAAGTTGGTTTCGGGAAAATATTTTTTTAAAAATGTTTTAAAATAAATCAGTTGCTCATCAACAATAGGACGATTGAGAATATTATTTTTATATGCAAAACTTTCCGTAGCCGGAAATCTGCTGTGTGAGTCGGGTTTAAATTCAAGATATTCTTCGTATCGCGACAGAAACCAAAATACCGATGAGAAAATATCAAAAGGAAAACTTCCGCCGGTTTTAAAAATTACGGGAATATTATCAATAAACGATAAGTCAGGGTAGGAGTGTTTGCTGATATTATCGGCAAAAAGAAGTCCGCAGGGAACTATTTGTAGAGCATTTGGTATAACTTTGTTTGAATAATTTATCACGTTCTCCGATTTGTCAATAATGTTTAAATCGGATGTTAGCGTATAATCGGTTTTAAACCTGTGTTTAAAAATATAATTCAGGGTATATTGTAATCGGGGAGTAATATTTTCGGAGAATATTATCATTTTGAGAATAAGTTAGTTGCAATAAAACTTTTATTTATTTATTTATTTATTTATCAATTCATCTATTATCAATTCAAGTTTGATTTTTTCGTTTTCCCAGCAAAGTTGATTTGCAGCAATATTGCAGTTTTTAACAAATGAACTGTATTTATTTTTATTGTTAAGCATATTTGAAACTTGAAGAGCAATATCTTCAGGCTTACGCGATTTTAATATTTCGCCTGTTTTATATTCTGCAACAATTCTTTTCATTTCGGGTAAATCGGAAATTAAAGCCGGAATACGAGCTTGAATATAATCAAAAAGTTTATTGGGCAGAGCAAAGCGATAATTTTTACCCAAATCTTCTTCAAACGAAAGCCCCAATTTTGCGGCATAAGTATAATTATACAGTTTTTCAGGGTCAATTCTTCCGAAAAACATTACCTTTTCATTAAGATTTAAATCGGCTGTTAATTTTTTCAGTTTATCATCAATATCGCCTGTTCCTGCAATCCAAAGTTTATAATCGGGCAGATATTGCATTGTTTTTATCATAAGTTCAATGCCTCTGCCTATATTTAAAGCTCCTTGATAAATAATTACGTTTTGTTTTTCAACATTAACAGGTTTGCTTTTTTCGGGTAAATTTCTGATAACTTTAAAATTGGTTCCGTATTTTTTATTGTATTCGTCAGCTATTGATTGTGATACTGTATAAGTATATTTGAGTTTAGGTAAAATCAGTCGTTCAATAAATTTCCAAGTATTTTGTTGAAATTTGCGATTAATAAGTTCGGGCACTTCGGTAAAATATTCGTGACTATCGTAAATTATTTTTTTATTTCTGATTTTTGCAGCAATATAACTTGCCAAAAGCGTATCAAGGTCATTTGAAAGGACAATATCGAATTTTCTGAAAAGAAGATAAAAAAACAGTCTTATGTTGTAATTAGCGTAAAACAAAGCACCTTTGTTAAACATTAATTTAAACCGTTTAGTTTTGTAAGTTCTGTTAATAGAAGTACTTTGCGGTAATATTCTGCCTACAAGAGTAATAGAGTGTCCTGTGTTGTAGAGTGTTTCGGCAATTTTTGCCACAC
>CAYRJP010000374.1:0-2650 GCA_964424425.1 uncultured Bacteroidales bacterium
TTATTTTAAAAAAAATCACTTTTTTGTTGAAAAAAAGTGATTTTTTGTTGAAAAAACCGTTTTTAAGCACTAAAAACAGGGGGTAAAGGGGTTTCTAAAGATGCAATTAAAAAAAAATCAGGACTTCAATTTTTTTACTATTTATTTATCATTTGTTCAACTTCAATTTTCAATTTTGGCAAATGATTAATAATTATTCCCCAAATAACATCGTCTGATATTGTATCGTATCCGTGTATTATTCTATTTCTTGTATCAATAATTTTACGTGCATTTGTTAATTGAATGTCATCTTTTTTTTCTAAAATTCTTTTCACTGCTTCTCCAATAATTTCTAAATTTCTTTCTACTGCACGTTTTGTTTTGATGTCTTGCTGATAGAGTTCAAATTGTTTTTTTCCGTCTTCAAAAAAGCTGTTTATCTCCTCTATTGCAGAATAAATATCGTATAACCATACTTTTATTTTATTATCCATAAATCAATCGTTTTGTTTTTTCTATGGACTTTTTAAAAAAAGGATTTTTGATTGCCTTTTCTTCCAACAGATCCACTTTTCTATTGAATATATCTTCTAATGAATATTTAAAATCAAAATAATTATCTGCATAATCTTCTAATTTCACATCTTCAAATAAAACAATTAAGTCTATATCACTTTTGTTTGTAAAATTACCTTTGACAAATGACCCGAAAACATAAAGCTTAGATACTTTGTATTTATGACAAAGTTCTTTCAATTTCTCCATATGTTTATCTATCAATTTCATACTTCAAAGTTAATAATAATCTATCATTTTGCCTACTATGAGAAAATAAATACTATTCTATTGTTATTTTTACTGATAACTCAAAAATATATAAAGATTGATATGATAATAATGTGCTTAACCCCTAACTTTTCATAAAATACGTAATTGGAGATGTAACACACTGACTATAAGTCAATTGTGTTAAAGAGGTGTAAAATATTTACGTAATTATTTATTTTTGTATTGCATTGATTATTAGTTAGGTATAAGGTTTATTACGTAAAAAAAGAAAAGTTAGAGCTTAACAGGACATTATGTGTTTTTATAAAATAAAGTCAAGGTTTCGCTTTGCTAATTTAATCTTTGCAAGTATAGCGAAACCTTGACTTTTAGACAGGTTTTTTTAAAGAATCATTCTTATTAGTTATATATTAAACCATATATCCGCAAAATTTTATTAATTGTAATTGTTGCAAATAATCAGACCTAACATATTTCATTAAAATAAGAGAGATAACTATTTAATTGTCTGATAACCAACAAAAACCTGTCAGGTCTCAGATTTAATTTTAAATATGAATAACTTCATCGTGAGCAGCAGCTGCTGCTTCCATTATTGCTTCGCTCATTGTCGGGTGCGGATGAATTGATTTTATTAAATCTACACCTTTTACATTAAGTTTTTTGGCAACCACAAGTTCTGAAATCATTTCGGTAACATTACCGCCTATCAAGTGAGCACCAAGCAGATTGTCAGTTTTTTTATCGAAAATAAGTTTTACAAAACCGTCTTTCATTCCTGCGGCAGCGGCTTTACCTGATGCTGTAAACGGGAATTTTCCGATTTTTACTTCGTATCCCGCTTCAACAGCTGTTTTTTCGGTCATTCCCGCCGAACCTATTTCGGGTGTTGTATATGTGCATCCCGGAATATTTGTGTAATCAACAGGTGGAGGATTTTCTCCGGCTATTTTCTCAACGCATGTTATTCCTTCGGCTGATGCTACGTGTGCAAGTGCAGGTCCGTGAACAATATCGCCGATAGCATAAACTCCTTCAACATTTGTTCGGTAATATTCATCAACTTTAATTTTGCCTTTTTCAAGTTCTATACCCGATTCGTCAAGACCTATACCTTCAAGATTAGGTGTAATTCCCACAGCTGACAACACAACATCGACTTCATGTTGTTCTTCTCCTTTTTTTGTTTTTATGGTAACCCTGCATTTATCGCCCGAAGTGTCAACACTTTCAACAGATGCTCCTGTCATTACTTTCATTTTTGCTTTTTTAAACGAGCGTCCCAGCTGCTTCGATACATCTTCGTCTTCGTTGGGAACAATATTTGGCATATACTCAACCAAAGTTACTTTTGTGCCTATTGTTGAATAAAACCATGCAAATTCGCTGCCAATAGCTCCTGAACCTACAACTATCATGCTTTCGGGTTGTTTGTCAAGGGTAAGTGCTTTGCGATAACCGATTATTTTTTTTCCGTCTTGCGGAAGATTGGGCAGTTCGCGAGAGCGTGCTCCTGTTGCCAAAATAATATGCTTTGCCGTTACTTCGGTTTTGTTTCCTTCGTTGTCGGTTACTTCAACTGTATTTGCAGCTTTAAGTTTACCAAACCCGTTTATTACTTCTACTTTATTTTTTTTAAATAAAAATTGTATTCCTTTACTCATATTTGCTGCCACTTCGCGACTGCGACTAACCATTTTTTCAAAATCGGGTTTTGCTTCTCCTTCAATGGTTACACCATATTCGGTAGCATGTTTCATATAATCGAAAACTTGTGCACTTTTAAGCAGCGATTTTGTCGGGATACATCCCCAATTAAGACATATTCCGCCAAGTTCGGCTTTTTCCACTACTGCTGTTTTCATTCCCAATTGTGATG
>CAYRJP010000375.1:0-1857 GCA_964424425.1 uncultured Bacteroidales bacterium
TACTATTATATATGAGATATAATTTATGTGTTTCTAATAATTGTTTTAATTTATCTGTTGCTGACAGATGACTTCAAAAAATATAAATAATGAATACTTTTGAACTGATTTTATCACCTTTTATATTTATAATCAAGCAACTGTTTTTGTTTGGTTATCACCTTACAGGAAATTATGGATTGGCGATAATATTGCTAAGTTTCTTTATTTCACTGCTTTTATTACCTGTTTTTATATACATAGAAAAGGCTAAAAAAAAGACAGATGCAGTAAAGCTGAAAATGCAACCTCTTGTTGACGAAATAAAGCGATGCTACAAAGGACAAGAGCGATATTACTATCTAAAAACACTTAATCGACAACACGGATATAGCCCATTTAAGGCTATGATACCCATATTGAGTTTGCTGTTGCAAATACCTTTTTTTATAGCAGCATTCCAATATTTAGAGCATTTTGAAGCTTTGCAAGGTGTTTCTTTTGGTTTTATAAAAAACCTTTCACAGCCTGATGCAGTATTGGGAGTAATCAATATTATTCCAATTACAATGACAGTGGTAAATCTTATTACTGCATGGTTTTACACTCGCAACAGTAACACGGGCGAACGTAAACAGATGCTTATTGTTGCACTTGCATTTTTGATATTGCTGTATAAACTGCCTGCAGGGTTGGTTCTTTATTGGACAATGAATAATGTTTTCAGCTTTTTTAGGCTGTTTATTACAAATCCCGAGGTGTTTAAAAAAGTAACTATTCATAGTATTGAAACAAAAAAAGAGTTGCCTGCTTTTAAGCAACAAATAGTATTACTGTTACCAAAATATAAAAAAGTAGTAGCTGTAATCTTTTTATTATTTGCTTTAATGCAACTAAATTGGGCATTTAATCACAATTTTGATACTATATTAATAAGACTTGCAGGAGCTGCTATCTTTGGATTTGTTTTGAGTTTATTCATTTTAGTTGCAGATGTTTTTATAAAAAAATATTACGAAAATATTGTAAACATACAAGTTAAACCTGTGATATACTATTCATTGTTGTTTTTGGCTGTTTATTTTTATTTTGCATCAAAATTTTATTTTAGTGGAGTAAATACAAGTTTAGGTGTAATATCATTATTGTTTCTTTTACCGTTGCAAATAGTAGGATTTATCTATTTGTTAAATTATCGTAATAATATATCTTTTTATGCATTTGTAATTGTTTCATTTTTCTTGTTTTTATTTTTATTTTTTGAAATAATTAATGGAGTATCTGTTTTGACAGGCGAAAGTATTAGTTTGTCTATTTTTAATATGTCAATAAAAATTCAGGAAGCTAAAATAACCTCAGTGATTATTTTGGGAGTGATTTTCTCATTAATTACATTGCCTTTTTATCATAAAAAAAATAAGATAAACTTATCGGTTGAGTTTAAAAGAGTTTGGATTATTTACATATTATCAGTTTTATTTATTACAGGGTTAATATTTTTATGGCATCCTTTAATTGTTTATTCATCATCGCCTCAAACATTCGGATTTCCTGCTGTGCGAATAGTAAAAAATAATATTTCTCTATTTGTTAATACCTTCTTTATTTTGTTGGCTGTTTTCTTAGTAGTTCCTAAAAAGGTAAAGCATATGTTAACATTTATACTGCTTTTTGTTGTAGTAATAAGTTTTATTAATAGTTCTGTTTTCCCTTTAAAGTTAGGCTCATTACAACAAAGTAGGTTTTCAGAACAAGAAAACCTTGCAGCACCGTTGATTAATTATTTTTTAGAAGCATCATTTTTAATGATAGTTTTTTATTTGTTAAGAATAATTCAACAAAAATATAAAACCAGATACTTAATTGGAGGATTATTTA
>CAYRJP010000375.1:1867-2640 GCA_964424425.1 uncultured Bacteroidales bacterium
TCATCAGAAATATCCTTTTCAAAAACAAAAAAGAATATTGTTTACTTTATAGCTGACGGGGTTCAAGGGTGGTTTGTTAAACAAATACTATCAGATAATAGAGAGTTGAAAAAAGCATTTAGTGGATTTACTTGGTATCCAAATACTGTTTCAATGGCAAATTACACTCATGCTTCTGTTCCTTCGTTACTAGGTGGGTATGATTATTCTATTGAAAATATGAATAATGACACTGATAAGTCAATTGAAGAAAAGTGGCAAGACGTATCGGCATCTTTTATTGGTAAAGCAATAAAACAGGGATATAGTGTGAGTGCTGATTATCAGCATTATTTTGCAAAAGTAGATTCATCTATAAATACAATTCCTCTTTGGGATAAGTCGTGGAAGCAATTCGGTAGATTTATTAATCTTGGAGAGCAAAGTGAAATATGGTATTCGCGATTATTTGAAAACTCAATATTTTATTGTGTTCTATTAGCTATAAAGCCTATAATTTATAATAATACCCAATGGATAGTAAAAAATGAGACTAAAATAAGTAACTATATGTTTGAGTGGTATAATTTTTTACGATTACTTCCTTTTATTTCAAATGCATATTCAGATAAACCTAATTTTATTTACTTTCATAACGAAGCAGCTCATAATCCATGGCACATAATTAAAGATAACGGGCAGGCAATTAAAACTATGCCATATGAAAATAATAAATGGATAATTAACCAACTTGCACTATGGTTAAAGTGGATGAAAGAGAATGATGTTTATGA
>CAYRJP010000376.1:0-2637 GCA_964424425.1 uncultured Bacteroidales bacterium
CCTCTTTGGCTCATTCCGTGTGTTTCGGCTTGTTTTAATTGTAAACCGTTTTTTAAAGCTGCAACGCCTATAGCTGTTGCTATTGACAATATACCTTGTCCGCCTACTCCGGCTAATATAATATCTGTTTTCATTATTATTTTATTTTTTTGTTCTATTGTTTAAATATACTGTTAACTAAATATTTAATCAAAGAACTGTTTTTTTTAATATTTTATAAATTTTAAAACAACGGCTTTATATTAGTTAGCTGCAAGTTTTAATTTACGTAATTTAATATCTCTACGATTTTTTTGAACACAAATACGACGAGGAACAATTACCGATACTCCGTTATAATCAAGTTCTGATTTAATCATGTCAACCATTTGCTGATGGTTCTTTTTAATAGGATTAATCACGTGTAAGTGTTCAGGCTCAACACCAAGAGCAAGACAAATATCCTCAATTTTCCCTTTTGCCGATGACTCTTGACCTCCGGTCATTGATGTTGATTCATTATCAGATATTATTACGGTAATAGGTGATTTTTCAATTACTGCATCAAGTAATCCGGTAATACCACTATGAGTAAATGTAGAATCTCCGATAACCGATATAGCAGGCACTAATCCCGCATCAGCAGCACCTTTTGCCATTGTTATTGATGCACCCATATCTACGCAAGTGTTAATAGCACGATAAGGCTCCAAAGCTCCAATGGTGTAACAACCTATATCAGAAAATACTCTACCTTCTCCATAAGAAGCAATAGCCTCATTTAAAGCTCTATAAACATCGTGATGACCACAACCGTCGCATAATGCAGGTGGACGATTACCCACTATTTCGGGAACTTCGTTCTCCTCCTTTACAGGTAAACCAACTGCCTTGGCTACTAAATCGGGATTTAGCTCACCATCACGAGGCAATGTTCCGTCTAAACGTCCTTTTACGTTTTCTTTTTCAAGATAACCTTTTAAATGATCTTCGATAATCGGATATCCTTCTTCCAACACTAATACAGTATCAGTTTCGCTGCACAGTTTTTCAATATGCTTTCGCGGAAGCGGATATTGCGATACTTTTACAACAGGATAAGGACATCCGTCAGGATAGTTTTCCATTAAATAGTTAAAGGTAATTCCCGAAGCAATTATTCCCATTGATTTATCTGAAGCATCAATATATTTATTGTATTCGCTTTCTTCAGATGCTTTTTCAAAGTTTTTTTGATTGGCAAGCAATTTTTTATATTGACGACGTGCTATGTGAGGCAACAACACAAACTGTTGAGTATCTGACGGTAAATTTAATTTATTTTCTTTTTGAACATCCTTAAGATCAACTACTGCACGAGAGTGAGCCAAACGTGTTGTTATTCTAATCATTACGGGAACATTAAATTGCTCCGACAATTTGAATCCGTAATAAGCCATATCATATGCTTCTTGCTGATTTACAGGCTCTAAAACAGGTATCTGAGCAAATTTTGCATAATAACGAGAATCTTGCTCATTCTGACTTGAATGCATTGACGGGTCATCGGCAACAGTTACCAACATACCACCATTAACACCTGTTATTGCTGCATTCATAAAGTTGTCGGCAGCAACATTCAAACCCACATGCTTCATACAAGCCATTGTGCGTTTTCCTGCATACGACATTCCAAGAGCAGCTTCCATTGCTGTTTTTTCGTTAGCCGACCATTTACTGTGGATTTTTTTCTCTTGTGCATACTTATTACTCTGAATATATTCGGTAATTTCGGTCGAGGGGGTTCCGGGATATGCATAAACACCTGACAAACCACCGTCTATTGCTCCTTGAGCAATAGCCTCAACTCCTAATAATACTTTTTGCATTGTTATTTTTTTTTAGTAATTAAAATTTTAATAATATGAAATAATAATTTGTAAATTAACAAACATTATACCATTTAATATACATATTGATAATCAATAATATATAAATTTTTGAAATTAAATTTTTAAAAAATCTAATTTAAAATAAATAAGAAAAGTGTGGGGAGAAAGGTCTATTTTAAAGTCCTCCGAAACGTTTTAAAAAGCCTACCAAAATGGCTACCACAAAATAAAATATCGAAGGGAAATGTGTATTATTCATATCTACTATTTTTCACATTTTCTGTCGGCAAAGTAAGTTATTTTTTTTTATCTGCAAAGTAATTTTTTATATGTTGTTGAAAATATTGTTTCGACGATTAAATATAAAACACTCAAACTAATAATAAACAGTAGCAACAATCTTTCTTTTCCCGCCGTAATTGCGAAATTCACACAGATAGATTCCTTGCCAAGTTCCCAAATTTAATTTACCGTTTGTAATGGGAATAGTTAGTTCTGCTCCAAACAACGATGCTTTGATATGTGCGGGCATATCATCACTACCTTCAAAAATATGTGTGTATAACGGATGATTTTCGGGTATAAGTTTATTCATAAAACTTTCAAAATCATCCCGCACCGACGGGTCGGCATTTTCATTTAATGTTAATGCTGCCGATGTATGTTTTATCAATAAATGCAACAATCCTATTTCAGGCAATTCGGATAAATATTTAACTATTTCCGGAGTTATTAAATGAAAACCTCGCGAATATTCAGGTAATACTATTTCTATTTGTTTAATCAT
>CAYRJP010000377.1:0-2628 GCA_964424425.1 uncultured Bacteroidales bacterium
ATTATAAAAACAATACAAATAAAATTAATGAATAAAAAAATATTAATACCGCTTATAATAATAATTATAGGAACAGTATCTTTTTTAATATTCAGTAATATAAAAAAATATCAAATAAAAACAATAAAATATGACTTAAAGAAATGTGATTTTGATATTATTTACGGTAAAGAAAATGCTCCTTTAACGGTTTTTATGTATTCAAGTTACAGTTGTATGTTTTGTCGAAAATTTTTTAATGAAACATTCCCTCAAATAAAAAAAAACCATATTGACAACGGAAAAATACAGTTAATTGTAAAATTTGTAGATTTAACCCATGATGAATATGTATTTAATTCATTAAAGTTAGCTGTTTGTATTAATCAATTCGGCAACTTTAACCCGATAAATAAACTGTTACTTACTGAACCCGATGTAGTATATTCAAGAGAATTTCTACAAACAATAGATGATTTTATAAATAAAGATTCTTTTGTGGCAGAATGTATGCTTAGCGGAACAGCTGAAGAATATCTGAAAAACAACGAAGCAGAGTTTAAAAAAATAAAACTAACAGGAACACCTACATTTATAATTAATAACAGGATTTATAAAGGGTTCAGAAATTATAAATCTTTTTCAAAAATTATAAATCAAGAGTTTAAAAAAGAATAAAATCGACAGGCTATTTTTTGTTAATCAGTATAATAAATTATACTTTTATAAATAAATATAATACTGAACCGTTGAATTCATTGTTTTTTTTTATAGCTTTTCATTTAATAACAGCAGTTGTAGTAATTTTATTACTTCGAAAGCTTTATTTTATAAGAGTTGAAAAGATAAAAGCCCAAAACGAAGAGTTTTACAAAATGCAACTTGAGTTGATAAAAAATCAGCTTGACCCCCATTTTTTATTTAATGCTCTTAACTCAATAAGTTTTTCGATAAATAAAGACGATCGCAAAACTGCTTATGCCAATTTAGGATTGTTTTCAAAATTTTTGCGCGAATCCATAGTTGCATTAGATGAATTTTCGCGTCCTCTTGAAGAGGAGCTTGATTATGTGCAAAATTATCTTTTACTTGAGAAATTTCGTTTTAAAGAGAAGTTCGATTACGATTTTATCATAAGTCCTGATGTAAATACATCGCTTACAATACCTAAATTAATACTTTTCAGTTTTATTGAAAGTGCACTAAAAAAAGGTGTTTTACCTAAAAACAGTGGTGGTGAGATAAATGTATTAATAGATACTTTTGAAGATAAAGGTTTGTATATAAGTGTTTTTGATACCGGATTATACCGAAATATTGAAAACTCAAAATATTCTCAAACCAAGAATATACATATGACAAAACGTATTGTTTCATATTTCAATCAATATAATTCAAAAATAATAGATATAAAATATAAAGATTTAGGTACTCCTGATAATCCCAAAGGAAGCAAAGTAGAGATTACCATTCCTGCCGATTATGTTTACATTGATTAAACCCGACTTATACAGTGGATCTATGTAATAGCAAACTGTCTGTATTTAGCAAGAATTAACTCCCGATAAAGAACTAATCGAATTTAAGCAATAACAAAATTGATATATTACTCAGAATTTACTAAAAAATAATTTTATCGGCTTTTCAGCAAACTATACTTATTATCAGAAAAATAATGCATTTTTTGGATTAGGTCTTGCGGTTTTAAGGTAAAAGCATTTTCTTTGCGTTTGAAGTTATGTTTAATTATAATTATTAACCAAATTAAATTTGTAAAAAAGTGGACAATATAAAAGAATTCAATACAGCCGACGGGAACAATAAAATTCATAAAATTATTATAGGTGTTTTAATAGCCATTATCGTAGGTTTTGGCGTTTTGTTTTATATGCAACAACAAAAAACAAAAAAAATTATTACTGATTTAAACACAGCAACCGAAGAAAAGGTTGAACTGACCAAAGACTTTGAAGATTTACAACAAGACTTTGATTATCTTGAAACATCAAACGACAGTTTATCGGTACAGGTAGAACAACAAAAAGAGAAAATTGCCCAACTAATTACAAACTTACGTAAAACAAAAGTTCAAAACAGAGCTGAGATTCAAAAATATAAAAAAGAGTTAAAAACTCTCCGAAATATTATGAAAGGGTTCATTCATCAGATAGACTCACTAAATACTTTAAATATTGAACTTACTGCTCAAAATAAACAGATAAGAAATAAATACGAATCGGCTCAACAAAAAAACAAACAACTTGCCGAAAAATATGGTGAAGCTGCCGATAAAGTAAAAAAAGCATCTGTAATAAAAGCAATAAATATTTCAGTAATTTCGTATAATCACAAAGGAAAAACCACATATAAAGCAAAAAAAGTTAAACGCTTTGCCGTTAAATTTGCACTTGACGAAAATGTTATTGCACCTACAGGAACCAAAAAAGTATATCTGCGAATTACCAACCCCGACGAACATATTTTAATTGAAAATAATCAGCCGGTATTTTCTTACGAAGGTGAAGAAATTGCCTATTCGGCTGTTAGAGAAATTGAATATGACGGAACGGTAACCAATGCTACTGTATATTTTGAGTATAATGAAGAAACTCCCTTAATGCAAGGTAAATACAGTGTTGATATTTTTTG
>CAYRJP010000378.1:0-2627 GCA_964424425.1 uncultured Bacteroidales bacterium
TGCCATTAAAAAAAGATATTACGATAAACAATCTAACCTTTCAATACGAAGGACCACATTCACCCAAAGTATTGGAAGATATAAATATAACCATACCACAGAATAAAATTACGGCAATAGTGGGAGCAAGCGGCAGTGGAAAAACCACTCTGCTAAAACTTATGCTCGGCTTTTATTCACCCGTTAAGGGAAAGATACAAATAGGCAATACGGCGATAGAAAATTACAGCCAACGAATGTGGCGAGCAAGCTGTGGAGTAGTAATGCAAGACGGCTTTATCTTTTCCGACACCATAGCAAACAATATCTGCGTAAGCGATGAAATTCCCGACAAACAAAAACTGCTAAACTCGGTAAAAGTGGCTAATATACAAGAATTTATCGAAGCACTGCCGTTGAGTTACAACACAAAAATAGGACAGGAGGGCAGCGGTATCAGTCAAGGACAAAAACAGCGAATACTCATAGCCAGAGCTGTGTATAAAAATCCCGAATATATATTTTTGGATGAGGCTACCAATGCCTTGGATGCTAATAACGAGCGAGTTATAATGGATAATCTGAACGAGTTTTTTAAAGGCAGAACCGTTATTGTAGTAGCCCACAGGCTAAGCACGGTAAAAAATGCCGACCAAATAATAGTTCTCGACAAGGGAAAAATAGTAGAGAACGGCACACACGAAGAGCTGACAGCCAAAAAAGGAGCATATTATAAATTGGTAAAAAATCAACTTGAATTGGGTAATTAGAAAATGAAAGAAATTGACAAAATAGAATTAAGAAGTAGCGAAGTTCAAGAGATACTCGGGCATATCCCTAACAAGATAATACGTTACGGAATAACGGTAATCTTGTCTGTGATACTCTTGGTGTTTGTCGGCAGTTTCTTTTTTAAATATCCCGATATACTACCCGCTCCGGTAGAGATATTATCGTCGAATCCGCCCGTAACCGTAGTAGCCAAAACATCTGGCAACCTTACCCGAATATTTATAGCAGACTCGCAATACGTAAACAGTGGCGATTTGCTCGGAGTAATTAAAAATACCGCACAATTAAATCATATACTTTTTTTAAAATACGCAATAGATAATATAAAAAACAATCTAACAATCAGCGATTTAGGTAATTTTTCCGACACTTTAAACTTGGGAGAAATACAAAACAGTTATTCGGCGTTTTATAAACTGACAAAAGAGTATCAGCAGTTTACCCGAATGAATATTTTACCCATAAAAATAGCATCGTTAAAAAATAAACTCACGGAATTAGAGAGATATAAACGCTTAATGCAAAAACAATCGTCATTAAAACAACAAGATTATTCGTTGGCACAAAAGAAATATCGAAGAGATTCGATACTTTACACAAAAGAAGTAATATCGTTGTCGGATTTGGAAAACAGTAAAAAAACACTGTTGCAAAATCGTCTGTCGCTTGAAAATACACTATCTACGGAAGTGAATACACAAATACAAGTTCAAGATTTACAACGTCAAATAGTTGACTTACAACAAGAACAGATAAAAACAGAACAAAACTATCAAAATAATCTGTCGGAGCAGCTGCATAATTTGGAGAGCCGATTGGCTTGGTGGTATGACACCTATTTATTGGTATCGCCCATTGACGGCACGGTTGCATTTAACAATATTTGGAGTAAAAATCAGTTTGTAAAATCGGGTGACGAAGTGTTTACTGTTCTTCCGCGAAAGCGAACAACCATAATAGGCAGAGCCGTTTTGCCGGTAAAAGGAGCAGGAAAAGTGCATATCGGACAGCGAGTAAATATAAAATTTGACAACTATCCGTATCAAGAGTTTGGAATGTTAACGGCACAAGTAGCCTCGCTGTCGTTGGTTCCCAGCCAACAAAACTATGTTGTTGAAATATCTTTGCCCGACAGTTTGATAACCAATTACGGATATTTATTGCCTTTTAGCCAGAAGTTGCAAGGAGTTGCCGAGATAATAACGGAAGATTTACCGCTGATAGTCAGGCTGTTTAATCCGCTAAAAGCGATATTAAAAAAACATTTGGAAACCACACCGAACAATATAGTAAAGATAGACCGCCGAGCAATAAAATCACAAAAGGCAAAAGAAAAAACGGAGTCCGATACACAGCCGACAGATTACGGACTAAAAGCAGCAGAATTACCTGAAAATATGAGAGTTGAGAAAACGGAAAAGACAGTAATAAATCAAAAACAAGAAGAAATAAAAATAGAAAAATATCATATAATAGCAGGCAGTTTTACAAATAAATCGACAGCAAAACAGGCAAAACAGGCTTTTGCAAATAAAGGTTACGATTGTGTTATTTTGCCAAATAAACAAGGGCGATTTCGATTGTCTGTTTACTCGTCACCGGCAAAAAAAGAGACGTTACAACAATTAAAAATAATTCAAAACAGAGAGAAACGAGCGGATTTATGGGTTTTGAAAAAGTAGAGCCTACGCACAAACATACACTTTGGCAAGTCGCTGCGAGCATCCCGCAAAAATCCTAAACTTGCCAAACAGTATGTTTTCCAATCCCGCTGCGTAATAGCAAGCGAATAAAAAGGTAAAAAAACAGACTGATAGATAAATGATAAATGCACAAAACACAACAATGCCTATCCA
>CAYRJP010000379.1:0-2619 GCA_964424425.1 uncultured Bacteroidales bacterium
CTCAATCCGTCGTCAAATGTTAAAAGAAAAGCATTTTTAGGCAGCTTGTTTTTACTTTTTAACCAATTGTAAACATCATCTAACGAAACAGGAGTATAATGTTTTAACAAAAAATCAATATCATCATTAAATTGCTTAATACTTCTTACATTGTAAAGATGCTTTAGATGCACGGGGATATTATCTGCCACAGCATGATAAAACGGCAAAATAAGTTGTCTGTTTGTTAAGTTTCGTAATAGTTGAATCACTGTTGTTTATTATTTGACGATTGTAAATTTACAAGTGTGCTTGTTATTTTTTGAAAAACCGAAAACCATCCTTTCCATTCAAACATTTCGCTAAGGCTTTCGTTGTGCCATAAACTTACAAAATTTCCGTTTACTTTCAGTGTATTTTCAATTAATAATAATATCGACTCGTATGCTTGTTGCGGTGAGTTATTGCGATAACTGTTTAATGTTCTGTCCATTACGGTAAACGGATGTATGATAAGATTTGTCGATTTGTTGTTTTGTAAATCGAAAAAATAAAACGGCATACTTGTTCCGGCTCTAAATCCTGCTCTATCGGCAAATCCCATTGAATAATCGGTTGTAATGCCTGCTTGAATAAGCATACGGTAATATTCGGGCACCGAAAAAACCAAAAAATGTTGACGACTTGCGGTAATTTTTTTACCCGACAGTTCTTCAAGTCTGTTTTTCTCTTCTTTCAGTATATTAATATCGGTTGCCGCTTGATATGATGGGTGTAACCCTATGTCGGCTTTGCTAGTTACATACTCAACAAAATTTTTGAAAGCCTGTGTTTTATAACTTACCGATTTATCGTATTTCCCGTAGTTGCCTGTGTGAATAAAGAATTTCAATTCAATACCGGTATTTTTATATAAGTCTGTCAAACTGTGAAAATTATACCAAGGGTCGGGCTTTTTGTTTAGTAATACTTGTAATCGAAATTCGGCATCGTTTATTTTTCCTTTTAAAATATCACGCACAAACCCCGCAACATTTCGCAAAAATCCCTTATTTTTATAACACCATGGGCTGTCAACATCTATTGTTGTTATTGCTTTAAAAGTATTGTTGTGCAAGTTGGTTTCGGGAAAATATTTTTTTAAAAATGTTTTAAAATAAATCAGTTGCTCATCAACAATAGGACGATTGAGAATATTATTTTTATATGCAAAACTTTCCGTAGCCGGAAATCTGCTGTGTGAGTCGGGTTTAAATTCAAGATATTCTTCGTATCGCGACAGAAACCAAAATACCGATGAGAAAATATCAAAAGGAAAACTTCCGCCGGTTTTAAAAATTACGGGAATATTATCAATAAACGATAAGTCAGGGTAGGAGTGTTTGCTGATATTATCGGCAAAAAGAAGCCCGCAAGGAACTATTTGTAGAGCATTTGGTATAACTTTGTTTGAATAATTTATTACGTTCTCCGATTTTTCAATAATGTTTAAATCGGATATTAGCGTATAATCGGTTTTAAACCTGTGTTTAAAAATATAATCAAGCGTATATTGTAATCGGGGAGTAATATTTTCGGAGAATATTATCATCTTCAATTAATTATTTTTTGTTAATTCATTTATTATCAGTTCAAGTTTGGTTTTTTCATTTTCCCAGCAAAGCAGATTTGCGGCAATATTACAGTTTTCAACAAATGAATTGTATTTACTTTTATTGTTGAGCATATTTGAAACTTGAAGAGCAATATCTTCAGGCTTACGCGATTTTAATATTTCGCCTGTTTTATATTCTGCAACAATTCTTTTCATTTCGGGTAAATCGGAAATTAAAGCCGGAATACGAGCTTGAATATAATCAAAAAGTTTATTGGGCAGAGCAAAGCGATAATTTTTACCCAAATCTTCTTCAAACGAAAGCCCCAATTTTGCGGCATAAGTATAATTATACAGTTTTTCAGGGTCAATTCTTCCGAAAAACATTACCTTTTCATTAAGATTTAAATCGGCTGTTAATTTTTTCAGTTTATCATCAATATCGCCTGTTCCTGCAATCCAAAGTTTATAATCGGGCAGATATTGCATTGTTTTTATCATAAGTTCAATGCCTCTGCCTATATTTAAAGCTCCTTGATAAATAATTACGTTTTGTTTTTCAACATTAACAGGTTTGCTTTTTTCGGGTAAATTTCTGATAACTTTAAAATTGGTTCCGTATTTTTTATTGTATTCGTCAGCTATTGATTGTGATACTGTATAAGTATATTTGAGTTTAGGTAAAATCAGTCGTTCAATAAATTTCCAAGTATTTTGTTGAAATTTGCGATTAATAAGTTCGGGCACTTCGGTAAAATATTCGTGACTGTCGTAAATTATTTTTTTATTTCTGATTTTTGTAGTCAGATAACTTGCTAAAAGTGTATCGAGGTCGTTTGAAAGGATAATATCGAATTTTCTGAAAAGAAGATAAAAAAACAGTCTGATATTGTAATTTGCGTAAAACAAAGCACCTTTGTTAAACATTAATTTAAATCGTTTAGTCTTATAATTTCTGTTAATAGAAGAACTTTGCGGTAATATTCTGCCCACAAGAGTAATAGAGTGTCCTGTGTTGTAGAGTGTTTCGGCAATTTTTGCCACAC
>CAYRJP010000380.1:0-2616 GCA_964424425.1 uncultured Bacteroidales bacterium
TCAATGACAACTATATATAAATCTATTATTGCACAATTTTATCGTTATCAACAGTCTCTTTTTTTTTATTCACTATATAATCAAGAAAAAGAATAAAAGAAATTACAAGTAAAACATATCCCATAATATATCCTCCGCATTTTTTTAAGTTAATATTAAGTTTTTTAATAAAAAATAGATTAATTAATCAATATGAAATAATATAATAATCCATTATTTAATTACAAAGATAATATCTTACAACCCGCTTGTAAAGTAACTTAAGCATAAGTTTACACTAAAAAAAACACTTAAAACAGTATAACTTAAATCTTAACCCACAGCTTAATAATTAATTAAGCATACTTAATTTTTGTTAATAAAAAACTTAACTTTTTCTTTACTTAGTTAAAATAATAACTTAAATTTGCTTTAATAAAAAATAGCTATGTCCACTGTATTTTCATTTATAAAGCATCCTATGGTTAACTTACTTGAACAATCGAGTAGGCTTATTACCGGCTTAGATAAAGCTATTGCTTTGTATTTTGATACAACGACAAACTCAATTCAATGCAAAGGAATATCTAAAAACAATCTGATTGAAGACTATTTTATTGATGATTTAACAGAAACAAAAAAACTAAGACAGCGGAAGCCGGAACATAAATGGATGTCTGCAGATAATTTACCGTTTGAAACAATTCAAATAAATAAAAGAGAAAAAACTCTTTTTGATGAAACCGATAATGTAATCTTAAGCTTAGGCTTTACAAATAACATTGATAAAAAAACTGACCTGTTGTTTTTATATCTTAATCATAATAAAGGAAACTTCGGATTATCAAACAGCAACAACTCACTTTCTACATCCGAAAAAGCAATAATCGGCTCAATGGCTTACAACAGCCTAAAATTAATTCATAAACAACAGATAAAAGACAGTGAAACATTAAAACAGATAAATAGCAGATTTATTTCACTTCAAAAAGAAAATGAAACTTTAAAAAAAGAGATTATATCTCTAAAAGAAAATTATTTGGGCAGTATTATTGAAATGTGCAATAATCATCTTGAAAAGATATCATCTCAATATGGTGTAAAATTTGTGTTATCACATGATGCAATTGAAAAACTTCAAAATTTTTATGGCAATATTGATGATTTAAAAATCATTATTACTAAATCTGCCGAGATAGCAATAAACTTGAATTTCGGACATACCGACGGACAAATTACTCTTAAAGCATGGGATTTGGATTTTGATTCAAACAAAGAATCTAAAAATAAGCAATATTCCCGAATTAATGTAAACGAAAGAGACTTAAAAACATTGCAATTGCTTGATAAACTGGAGAATGCAGCACGTTCTGTTTTAAATAAAAATCAATCTCTTACAGGCGAAAATGTAGGAAATGCTTGTCCCACGCCAATATCAGCTCCGGCTATTACCGATGCTCTTAAAAATCATCACAAAAAAGTTATTAAACTAATGACTAATTATCCCGATAAATGGCAACTTATTCGAAACGAATTCCGACCGGTAAAAAATATACTGCAAAACTCAAATGTAGGGTAGGTAATTTAGTTGAAAGTTAAAAGTTTTATAAAGTAAAAAGTTGAAAGTTATTACGGAGGCTAGTTTACTCCTGCCTGTCCCTGTTTACTCCGAAGAATTTCGGAGAATTTATTTCGGGGAAAGATTTCGGAGAGCCTGTCGAAGCCGGTATTAGCAACAAAGAGAAATAAAAAATCAATGTTAATCAGTATAATTTATGGTTAAAACCTTTGTGTAACTTTGTGTTCTCTGTGGTGAAAATAAAACTTAATTAACTGAATTTCTTAATGTTTAAATAGTTGTAGTTGAGCGTAGCGAATGCGATAGTTAGTTAAAAGTAAAAAGTTTATTGAGGTCATTTCGAACGAATATGAGAAATTCTTTTGCGTCTTCGCGTCTTTGCGGTAAATTCTTAATGTTAAAAAAAAGTTGAGCGTAGCGAAACACTTATATGTTCTTAAATGTCTTATATGGTTCAAAAAAATGAGCGTAGCGAATAAAATATTTTATGATTAATAAAGAAAAATTAATAAACTTTACAGACTTTTAATTGTTAGAAAATAAAATAATAAAAATAAAATAAAAAATGACAGACGATTTACAAAAAGCAATAAAACTGTTTCGTAATTTTAAGTTAGACGAATCAGAACAATTATTGCAACAAATAATAAAAAAAGATAAAGAAAATTTAGAAGCATTAGTATTTTTAGGAAAAGTATATTCGCGAAAGCAAAACTACGGCAAGGCTACAAATTATTTTAATAAAGCATTGATATTAGACAAAGATAATCTTGATGCAAAAATAGGTATAGATTTAATAAACAGCATCTTAAAGCTGTCAAATAACTACTATTACGAAAATCCTTATACCGACGATGATTTGTATGATTTCTAAAGAATAGTTTCAAAAAAAGTCGGGGTGACAGGATTTGAACCTGCGACCCCTTCGTCCCGAACGAAGTACGCTACCGGACTGCGCTACACCCCGATTAATTTTGAGAGTGCAAATTAAATAAAAAAGTTTCAATTATTATTTAATATTCACTAAAAAAATATTTCTTTTAGCAATTATTATTTTT
>CAYRJP010000381.1:0-2606 GCA_964424425.1 uncultured Bacteroidales bacterium
ATACCATTAAAAAAGAGACTATTCCAAAACGGAACAGCCTCTTTTATTCAGAAGATTTAAACTTATACTTATTTTATAATCACTTTCTCTTTATATATTTTATCTCCTTTCAATACAATTAAATAGATACCTGCCGGTAGATTATTTCTATTAATAACAACTTTACTATCGTAAATATTATTAGTGCTTTGAACTAATTTACCTACACTATTGTAAATATTAAGTGAATAATTACTATTATCAGGGTTATCAAATGTTATTACTGTATTATTTGTAAAAGGATTAGGAAAAATAGATAAATTTGATTTATCAATACTGTTTATACCTAAATAATCAACAATAACTTGAACATAATCAGTAGGAACAGATATTCCTTCGTTGTATAATGCTTTAACATAAAACCTGTAAACTCCGTTTTGTGTTAATTCATAAGTAAAATTAGTTTCCGATACATGATTAATAGAATCGTATTCACCGTAATTATAAGACTTATATATATTGTAGCCTATTAAATTTTCTGAAGTTGCTGCATTCCATGTTAATTTTATATTATTATCTTCCAATATTTCAAATTGCAAATTAGAAGGAGCAGTAAGAGTTGCATTAGATACAATTACAGTATAATCTTCAACTTCACCGAAAGAAGATATTCCACAAGGTTTAGGGTCATCGGCTGCACTGGCATAGTAAGATAATCTTATTCTCATGCGTAATTTTGTATCTTTTAATGCACCGGATGGAGGAGTAATATTTGTTGTATATGGACCTTTTCCTAACTCAGAAACAAAAACATTTTCACCTGAATCGTTAAAATCACCATCGTTATTCCAATCGATCCAAACAGCTCCCATATCATTATTATAAGCCTTATCTCCAATAGTAATTTTAAGATTTATGCTTTCATCCGGTTTTAAATAACCAAATAAATCGGCATCTGCCGAATAATCTGCATAATGATCTGCACCACTAGTATTAACCATATTATCGCCCAACTCTATTTTACCTATATATTCTGTAGAAGCATTACTTCCTCCACTGGCATCACAATAAACACCTACGGTATTTTTAATAACTTTTCTTAAAGTATCATTTTTTCTGTTTTCATCATTAGTTAACAATGCTATAATTTCAATATTATATTCTACATCGGGTAGTGATAAATCGGCTTTATCATCAAAGGTTATAGTTTTAACTTGTCCGGGGTCAATAGAGGAAACTGTTTGAGTAAAAGGACCTTTTAATCCTGTTCCGTTGTTTATTGTATATTGAATATCAAAATTAGATTGTGCTTCGGTTCCATTATTATAAACTTTAACCTTAATACTCTCTTCTGAACTTAATCCATTTCCTGAAACAGGTGATTTTAACATTCTTATACTAATATCTTTCACATAAGATTTAACTTTAGCTATTTCATATTTAAATATCATTTCATTACCGGGAAAGCAATCTGTTAAACCTAATATAACCAATCTATCGTCTTTGTTTATAAAAGTATTAATTCCCGAAGCAACAGTATTTGACGAACCACCTGAGGGTCCGGGTATATCAGTAGCTACATGCTGAACATCTTCCATCACTGTATCTGACTTGTTAATATCATAATAACTTATCTCCAATTTACTTTCTCCTGTTTGAGTAAAACACCAAAGTTTCGGATTTTCAGAATCAGTACCATCAAAAGCTGTTCCCGATATTCCGGGTCTGCTAAACTCTGTAAATACATTTTCAATAATTTCTTCACCAAACATATCAACAGCTGCTAATTCATGCCAATATCCTACCCATAAACCACCATCTCCATCATCTAACGTAGGATCGTAAGCAATGTGACCTACTGCAATACAACTTGGCAATGTAAGATCAATTGTTTTTACTAATTTTTTATTCTCTAAATCTAAAACATAAATACCTTTCTCTTTATGACCTTCTGATCCATAAAAATATTGTCCATCATATGTTAGGCAGTTTACATGAATAGCTCCATCAATTGTAAATTGTTCAACAAAAGTTCCATCCATTTCATATTTATAAAACATTTCGGTGCTAAACGATGATACATAAATATACTTACCATCGGTTGCAATACCTGATGTTGAAGAAGAAACGGATTCAAAAGTCAATAAAATATCCCAAGCATCTTTACTACCGCTAAATATTGTTTTTTCGGTAGAATCAGGACATTTAAGTTGCATCCTGTTAACGTTTTCTTGAGCTTGTGATTTTTGCGTAACAAGTTGTAAGCTTATTGTCGCAATTGCAAAATAAAGTAGTGATTTTTTCATAATTTAAAATATTAAGTTATTTATGAGATTTTTTGTCTTCTTTATTGTTTATTTCTTTAATCAGCTTTTTTAATATATCATTTTGTAATTCTTTTTTTTTCAAAAACTTTTCTAATTCATCTTTATCTATCTCTGCCCTTTTGTCTTTATTTTTATCCATTATAAAAAGTCGTTAAATAATTATGTATTTGTAATTCTTATTCAAATTTTGGTATTTATTATTTAGTTCCCAAAATTTATAATGCTACAAAACCTAACGGGTATATTTTTATACCTTACTTTTATTCTACATTTATTGATTATTAAAATATATAGATACTT
>CAYRJP010000382.1:0-2606 GCA_964424425.1 uncultured Bacteroidales bacterium
AACTTTCAACTCCATTACATTACTCATACCTCAAGGCTTCAACGGGATTTTTGCGGGTGGCAAAATACACAAGTCCGCTTACGGTGAGCAACGATATTATTATAACTAAACATCCTGCCAAAGCAAAAACCCACCAACTAAGCGGTGTTTTATATGCAAAACTCTGCAACCACCTGTTTATTGAATACCATATTACGGGTGCGGCAAAAGCAAAGGCAATAATTGTCATAATTACAAACTCTTTGTTAAACATTTTGATAAGTTGCAAAACGGTTGCTCCGTTTACTTTGCGAATGCCTATCTCCTTTACTTTTAGTTTAAGATTGAACGATACCATTGCAAAAAGCCCCATTAGCGAAAGCAGTATTGAAATAATTGAGAATAGAAAAAGCACACGCATTTGATTGTATTCCTTTTGATATATTTTCCGGTAGCTATCGGTAATATATTCGTATTGAAACGGTATGTCGGGATTTATTTTTCCCCATTCGTCTTTTAACACGGCTATTGCTTTGCTTTTTTGGTGCGGGTTGACACGAAAAATAAAATTATGACAAAATAATTTTCGGTTTGTTATAACCAACGGTTTTTCCTTTATAAATAAATTTGTGTAATGAAAATCGTCAACCACACCAACTATTTTACCTTCGGGAAACAGTTGCCCCATAAGTTTTATTCTGAATCGCTTGCCTATTGCTTCTTCGGCATTTTTTATTCCCAAATGTTCAAGAGCTGTTTTGTTTAAAATATATTTATCTTCATACGGAAGAGTTTTTTTACGTAAATCATCGGATATTTTCATTTTTCGCATTTCCATTTGCCATATTTGAATAGCATCTTTTTCGTTTTGCAATGTTGTAGAAGTACTTAAATCGGTTGTTCCGGCAACGGGTTTTATTTTCATAAACGAAAAGAAATTGGTGTCAACAATAAACAGATTTATTGTTTTTCTGTTTTCGGGGTCTTTAATTTTTCCGTCAAGAATATATTCAAAATTATCGGTAACAGTGCCGCCGGGTTCTTCCATTGCTGCTGTAATATCAATAAATTCGGGATGTTTGAGCAGTTGTTCTTTCAGTAGTTGATAGTTTGCAACAGCTTCAGGTGTGTTTTTTGTTATTACAATAATATCGGAATTTTTAGCACTTGGGTGCAAACTGTTAATATAGTTAATCTGTTTTTGCAAAAACATTGTTGCTGCTATTACAATAATCGAAAGTGAAAATTGTAAAATTGTTAATACTTTATACAGTCTGCTTTTTGTTTTTACTGTTTGTGAAAAATCGTAACCTGTTTTTCGATATAAAAAAGGTAATATTGCAAATGCTGTTACCAACAGAGCAAAAACTATTGTTACCATTGCGGTATCAACGGATGTTAATGTTTGTAAACTTTTAAAATCAAATATTTCGGCAACGTAATATCCCGATAGTATTCCTAATGTTATTATTAATATTAAAAAAATCATAACTTCTTTAAAAAAATCTTTAATAAGTGAAAATGAAGTAGCTCCGTTTATTTTTTTTATCATAATACTTTTTTGTTCCGATAAGTATCTGACATAATTAATGTTAGCGTAATTTATAAGAGCAATAAACAACAGTATAATTATTCCGCTAATAAGCAAATACAACGATTGAACATTTGCGTTCGGTTCCAATTCACGCGATTTGTGACTATGCAAATGTATAGATGTAAGTAGTTGTAAATCAACAATCGGCTTAAAATCGCTTTGTGAATATGTTGTATCCAAAAAATGCTGAATAGTGTCTTGCAAGCCGGTTATAGTCATATTGTCGGGTAACAAAGCGTA
This sequence comes from uncultured Bacteroidales bacterium, assembly GCA_964424425.1. Taxonomy (GTDB): domain Bacteria; phylum Bacteroidota; class Bacteroidia; order Bacteroidales; family SZUA-534; genus GH45. Next base: position 1,814 of record CAYRJP010000382.1, read on the forward strand.
AGTATAGTTCCAAGTATTTCTGCTGATAAGTTCTTTATATGAGCATAAAATATCAGCCTTAAAATGGCTGTTTTCAGGAAAATCTTGTAATATACCTTTTATTGTATATGTTTCGGGAACACCTACTTTTTGGTGAGTTATAAAAATGTTTTTGTTTATAACATCGGTTGTGCCAAAATATTTTTTTGCAATACTCTCGGTAATGGCTACTTGCTTAGGATGATTGAACAGTTCGTTTTTATTTCCGGTTAATAATTTAAAATCGAAAAGACTGAAAAAATTACTGTCAACACCAAAAACTTTTGTTGAAAAAAAAGAGTTTTCGCCTATTGTTACAACAGCTTTACGATACGATGATATTTTTACGACATTCTGAATATCAGAAATATTGTCTTCTAAAAATTTAACGTATCCCGAACTGATTCTTGCATCAATCATCGAACTCTTGCCTGTATTGGTGTTTATTGTTATTCGGTAAATTCGGTCGGCTTTTGGATGAAACTTGTCGTAGCTGAACTCGTTTTTTACAAAAGAATAAACCAACAACACACAAGCAAATGCTATTGATAAACCAAGAACACTAAGAAAAAACCATTTGGCGTTTTTTGCTATTCGACGTAAGGTTATAGTTAAATTCATATATATAAGTTTTAGATTGTTAGATGTTAGATATTAGATATTTACTTTCAACTAATTATTGCATTCGCTACGCTCATTTTTTTGAACCATATAAGGCATTTAAGATAATATAAGAGTTTCGCTACGCTCTCCGAAATCCTTCGGAGTAAACTAG
>CAYRJP010000383.1:0-2605 GCA_964424425.1 uncultured Bacteroidales bacterium
TCCCTTACGGTAAAATGCGGAAAAAGTGCAGCATCCTGAAAAACAATACCTACCTTTCGCTTACCGATAGGTAAATTGCTTATATCCTTATCTTTCAAAAATATACGCCCGCTTTTTTGTTTGATAAGTCCGGCTATACACTCCAAAATAACCGATTTGCCGGCTCCTGATGCTCCCAAAAGCATAAAATATTCACCTTTGTCAACGGTAATTGATATATTTTTTAAAGAAAAACTATCAAATTCTATATTTAAGTTATCTATTTTTATCATTATGCTTTTGTTTTGAGATAAATCGTAAAAGAATAAAAAACACCAAACATACCACAATAAAAATTACCGCCACCGGACGCGAATATTTAAGTCCGAAAGCACCGAACCGCTCAAAAATCATCACAGGCGTAATCATCGGATAATATGCAACAATAATTACTGCTCCGAATTCGCTCATTCCGCGAGCAAACATCATAATAAGCCCCGACACAATGCTACGCCAAGCAAGCGGAACCGATACCACCATAAATGTTTTTATAGGCGATGCTCCCAAATTCAGCGAAACTTTTTCCAACCTTTCGGGAACTGCCGCAAAACCGTCGCGAGCAGCGTTAATAAGAAAAGGCAAACTTACAAATGCCATTGCTATAACTATTCCTGAAATATGTCCCGGAAATTCAATTCCAATAATACTTCCCGCTTTTCCCACTATTCCGTCTCGCGAAATAAGTGTCAATAAAGCAATACCCGCAGCAGAATGAGGAATAACTACAGGCAAATCTATTATTCCCTGAATAATATTCTTGCCGGCAAACTTTTTACGAGCCATCAGCCACGCCAACGGTATGGCAAAAAATGCCGAAATAACCGTTGCCAACATTCCGCTCCAAAGCGACAATCCGATACTGTTTATCACCTCTTTGTCGTGTATGGTTGTTGTAATTTCATCGGGCGACGAATGCAACACCAATCCCAGCAACGGTGCAAGAATAAAAAGTAGTATTACTCCACCCAAAAAACTAAACAACAACGATATATTTTTATCTTGTCCCATAATCATTAAAAGCAATATTATTCAATTCGTTAATAAATTTTTGAGTTGTATGCTTAAAATATCTTTTGTTTTTATATGCCAAAACATACCTGATTCCCGATATGGCATTTGTTAAAAAAACTTCATCGGCTTCAAGAAGATTTTCGGGCAATAAACTTTCTGTTTCAACAACATTGAATCCATTCTTGCGGGCAATTTCAATAATTTGCTTTCGTATAATGCCCTCAACACATCCCGATGACAATTCAGGAGTATAAACAGTATTACCCTTTATACAAAACACATTCGACGATGTTGCCTCAACAATATTTCCCTTTTCACCAACAAGCAAAACATCGTCGAATCCTTTTTTGCGAGCATAAATTCCCGCAAGGATATAAATTTGTGCATTTATTGATTTAATTGTGTTAAAAATAATATTGGGTTTAGGAATTTCGGTAAAAATACCCAATTTCAATCCTTTATCGTTAAGTTTATAATGCCCTTTGCCAAGATACGAAGCTTCAATAACAATATCACAATTTTTTGCTTCGGTAATAAAAAGCCCCTCTCCTACTCTGTAAACAGTGAGTTTTACCCTTACAGCCTGAAAAAGTTTACATCTGGCAAGTAATCCCGACACCTGTTTTTTAAAAAAGTTAAAAGTAAAATAATCGGGCAATTCCAATTTTAATATTTCGGCTGCTTTTAATATTCTATTGTAATGGTCACGTGCAAATTGTATTTCAAGTCCGTTGGCGTGCATAGTTTCAAAAAAACCATCGCCGTATCTGAATGCCCTATTCGATGTTTCTATTTTAAAAGTAGAAGCATTAAGATATATTTTATTGTATGAAATAATATTATAATCAGGCATTTATGTTAAATAATTAAATCTTCAATATTTTTTAAACTTTCGTTGGTATCTATTTTTATTGCTTTCAAACCAACCTTTTCGGCTGCTTCAATGTCTTTTACGCTGTCGCCTATCATATACGATTGATTTACATCGATATTAAAACGGGCAATAGCCTTTTCAAAAAGCTGAGAATCGGGTTTACGGCAAATACATTTTTCAAACTTGTCGTGATGCGGACAGTAGTAAATTTCGGTAATTTCAATGCTGTTTTCTTTCATTATAGAAAGAAACTTTGAATGTACTTTTTCAACATCGGTTTTTGTATATGTTCCGCGTGCAATTCCTCCTTGATTGGTGATTACTATAAAAATGTATCCTTTTTGTTGCCATTTCTGCAAAACCTCAACAAGCCCTTCATTCAAAATAAAATCATCGGGTTTATAAATATAATAATGTCCCGTATCGTTGTTTATAACGCCGTCGCGGTCAATAAATATTGCTTTTTGCATATTAAACTTTTCTCTGTTTTACCACAAATATAATGGAAGATTATTTAAGTTTTACTTTCATTTTACATATTCCTTAAATTTGCAACTAAAAAAGCTACATAAATAACAATCACAGTGTGAGTTCTATTTTAAAATCACTCTTTAACCCAAACTATACAATAGAAAACAAAAATAGTTTTCTATTGTATAGCGATAAAGAACTACATCTATT
>CAYRJP010000384.1:0-2600 GCA_964424425.1 uncultured Bacteroidales bacterium
TATATTTACATCTTGGATTCAGACATATAGCTGATTTGGCAGGTTACGACCATATTTTGTTTATATCCACATTATGCGGTATTTATCTTATAAAAGAGTGGAAGCATGTTTTGATTTTAGTAACTGCTTTTACAATAGGTCATACAATAACATTGGCATTGGCTACTCTCAGGATAGTTATTTTTCCTGTAAATATTATTGAATTTTTAATTCCCGTAACAATATTTATTACAAGTATTTCAAATATTATTGAAAAAAAAACAGATTACTCCCAACGTTTATATACAATAAAATATTTTACTGCACTATTTTTCGGATTGATTCACGGACTTGGTTTCTCAAATTATCTACGGGCACTGCTTGGAACCGAACACAGTATTGTAATGCCGCTTTTTGCATTTAATGTAGGGCTTGAACTTGGGCAGATAATGATTGTATTTTGTGTATTAACACTGGCATATTTTTTTATAAAATTTCTTCGGATGCCGCATCGAGAATGGAATTTGGTAATATCGGGAGCCGGTGCCGGAATATCGTTAATTTTAATGATAGAACGTTGGCCATTTTAAAAAAAAGCAAATATCCAAATATATAATATTCTGAATATTTGCTTTTTTAGTATGTGACTTATATTATTTTATTATAATAATTTTTTCTGTTTTAATAGTATCTTTTGTCTTTACATTTATGGTATAGATGCCTGCCGGAACGGTATTACCCAAACTGTTTGTTGCATCCCAGTTAATGTTAACAGTGCCGTTTGTTAAATATCCGTTAATCAATTGTTTTATTTTTTGACCGTTAATATTAAATACATCAACTGTATAATATCCTTGTTTATCAACATTGAAAGATATGTTTGTATAATTTTTAACAGGATTAGGTGAAATTTTTAAGTTGTTAAAAGAAATTACCTGTTGTTGATTAATATTTACGGCACCATCCCAGCCTGCGAGTCTGCACCAAAGCCACCAAGCAGCATAGGCTTTTAAATTTCCGTTTAAAGCCTTGGTATGAGCAGGGTCACAATTATACCAATCAACACCTTCTGTATGAGAATCTTGCCATTCAGTAGCCCAATTTCCTTGTTTTGTTCCTCCGGCAGCATCATAATAATCACAATTATCATTAACAAATTCAAAGAATGTTCCATCGGGGTTATAGCTTTCAATATCGTAAAAATCATACAATACTTTATTATTTGCTATACAATAATCTCTGATTTGCTTATTATTTGCTTTTAAGGTAGCATCTGACCAAATAGAGGCGTGTCCTGTCATATATACAAATGTAACATTAGGATATGCCTGTTCAAGTTCATTCATTTTATCAAGATAAGTTTGAATACCTTCAGTTGTATTATCAGATACTCCTCCGCACCACGACCATATTACTACATTTACATCTGAATTATCGGGATTGTCTAAATATGTTCGGGTTTTTTGAGCCCAAGCAGTGTCGCCGTTATGTCCCAAGTCGGTGCCGTTGGCAAATTTATCATCAATGTCGAGAGCTCCATCTGTTCCGCCATTGTTCCAACGGTAGATATCACCTTTGTAACCTTTTAAATTTGTTTGTCCGATTAATGCTGTCATTCCTGTAATTAATTGACTGCCGTGTGATGTGTGTTCATAAGCAATATGCAAATTTTGTTTTGCATTATTTATTGCTGATGCAGGAATTAAATCTAATTTTGCACAGTTATGGTCAATTATTATTGGCTGTGCGTATATAATGCCGGTAATAAGCATTATAAAACTTGTTAATAAATATCTTTTTTTCATGATAATTTATTTTAGTTATTTTCTAAGAAAGTTAAGTAATATTTATTAAAAATAAAATATTATTATAAAATAAGGCTGCCTAAAAAGTTGCCATATTTGAACAAAGTGAGAAATTTGTTAATTAATAAAAATTATAATATTAACTGATTGTCTCATACTTTGCCTTTTTAGACAGTTCTCAATAATTTTAACACAAACTAAGCAATAGAAAAAGAGAATAATTTTCTATTGCTTAGCGATAAAGAGCTACATCCATTTTGAATAATATCCAAAACAGTGTATTTTTTAATCAGCATGTCCCTGTTTACTCCGATATTTTTCGGAGAAGCATATCGGGAAGGTTAATACTTACTAAGTGCAAATAGTTTGCTGTTATATAGCTACTATTGCGTAAGTCGGGTTTAATAATTTTTTAATTCTATTTTTTTATAATTTTTTGTATATAATTTTTTTCAGAACTTATTATTTTAATAAAATATATTCCGCTTTTAAAGTTTGAAACATTCACTGATTCTTTATTTTGAATATTATTCTTCTCAAATAATATTTTTCCTGAAAAATCGGTAATTACAATTTTTTGTATTTTAATATTTTCAAACTCTAAATATATTTCTTCCGAAACAGGATTTGGATAAATATTTATTAATGATGATTCATCAATTTCTTCAATATTATCGGGTTTTGTAGTAGCTTTAACTTCTGTAGATTTAGCACTTTCGTTACCCGCTGCATCAAAAGCACTTAACATATAAGCGTATTCAGTTGCTGCATCTAATCCGGTATCTGTAAATGCTGTTGAATTTATAACAGTATCTA
>CAYRJP010000385.1:0-2594 GCA_964424425.1 uncultured Bacteroidales bacterium
TAAAATGGATGAAATATCTTTAAATTAATATGTTAATTTATGAACACTCTACTAGCTCAGCCTCCGTGCTTATTTCTGCATTTTGGCATTATTGCATTAAATCATTGAACCATTGTATAATTGTATCACTAAACCATTATACCTTATTTAACAACTTTCTACTTTCAACTATTTGTATCATTAAATTGCTTATTATATTTATTTTGATAAAAAAAATTTATATTTTATAAACATTTTTAGATTATAACTTTTTTAGAGTAATTTTACAATAAAATAAAAACAAAAAATATATGCCCGGCAGAGGATATTCAAAATATCAAAAGTTAATCAGTGTAACAATAGATTTGTTATTACTTTTTATAGTATTTCATGTAGCATACTATATAAGACAAGATACACTATTTACTTTTAAAAATAATGATTATATATTGATATTACTCATTTATCTGTTTTCGTGGTGGATATTAATTAACAATACTGAACTTATTGTTATAAAAAGAGGGGTAACTCTTGATAAGGTGTTTTTTAATTTGCTGCAAAATACTTTTATCCATATTATTATTGTATACCTTGCAATGATAATTTTACGACTGTATGGTATTTCACGATTGCTTTTATTTTTTGCTTTTTTATTGGAAGTTGGTGTTTTGTCGATATGGCGAATTGTTTTTTATAAATTAATTACCAAATATCGTAAAGCAGGATTTAATTTCAGAAGTATTATTATTGTAGGAAATGAAAAAAGTGCCAAACAATTGGCAACTACTTTTAATACTCAAAATGACTTTGGATATAAAATTGAAAGCATATTAAGTAATGATTTGTTTAATTGCGATGTTAATGTTTACAATATTAACGATTTTAAAAAAGTTATAAATGAAAATAAACCCGATGAAGTTTTTTGCTCTCTTACTCCCGATATTGAAGATAAAATACCTGAAATTATACAATATTGCGAACAACATGTAATACGTATTAAGTTGTTTCCTAATTTTCAACGTTTTGTTAAAAAAAAGATTAAAATAGATTTTTTGCAAGATATTCCTATTTTACTTTTAAGAACTGAACCTCTTGAAAGTATGGCAGCACGAGGAATGAAAAGATTATTTGATATATTCTTTTCTTCTTTTGTAATAATTGCAATAATGAGTTGGCTTACTCCTTTAATGGCTTTGCTTATTAAAATTGAATCACAGGGACCTGTATTTTTTGCTCAGGAGCGAACAGGAAAGGATAATAAAGTTTTTAAGATGCTGAAGTTTCGCTCTATGGCTGTAAATAAAGACTCTGATAAAGTTCAAGCAAAAAAAGGAGATAGCCGGATAACCAAGATAGGTAAGTTTATGCGAAAGACCAGTATTGACGAACTACCGCAATTTTTTAATGTATTAACCGGAGATATGTCGGTAGTGGGACCACGCCCTCATATGTTACAACATACTAAAGAATATACCGAAATAATTAACGAATATATGGTTCGTCATTTTGTAAAACCGGGAATTACCGGCTGGGCTCAAATTAACGGTTTCAGAGGTCCAACGCCAACACCGGAATTAATGCGAAAGCGTGTTGAACACGATGTTTGGTATATAGAAAACTGGAGTTTTATTTTAGATATAATTATTATTGTAAGAACTATAATAAACGTATTTAAGGGGGAAGATAATGCTGTTTAATATTTTTTTAAACCAATAACAGCAAGAAACAGATACCAATAAAATTTAGGAGAATATATTAAATAGCGTTTCCACATACGTTTTGGTTCTTTTACTAAGCGATAGAACCACTCTAGTTTAAATTTTATTAACCTATCCGGTGCCCTCCTTACTGTTCCTGCATAAAAATCGAAAACAGCACCAATACAACATATTATATTTACATTTAACTCTTTTTTATGCAATGAAGCCCACATCTCCTGCTTGGGAGCTGTCATGCCTATAAAAAGCACATCGGGATTTACAGCATTAACTGCTTCAATCATTAATTTGTTATCTTCATCGGAAAACTTTTGTTTATATGGTGGTGAAAAAGATGAAAATTTTATAGAAGGATACTCATTGTTTATTCTTTCTCTTATTTTTTGCAATGTTTTGTTAGAACTGCCTAAGTAAAATACTTTTTGATTTTTATTGTTAGCACTTTCTAAAAGGTATTTATGAATATCTGCTCCGGCAATTTTTAAAACCTTTTCTTTTCTTAATAGTTTTACTGCTTTTACTATAGGAAACCCGTCAGGCAATAAAATATCTGATGATTGTAATGCTTTTTTAAATTCTTTATTTTGTTCTGCTATTACAAATGAATATGCATTTAACGTATTAATCAAACATTTGTTATTATTAAATTCAAACGGCGGATTTGAAATGTTATATTGAAAAATATTTACTGTTTTCATTTTATTAAAATCTGCTTTTCAAAAATGATATTTTTTATTAAGAGTCATTTTATAAAAATTCTACCACTAATTTATTTACCTTTTAATTTGTGCTAATGAGAAATTTGTGGTTATCACTGCTAAGACGCTAAGGTTCTTTATTTATATACCCCCCAAATGAATTTGGGGGCTAGGCTCATAGAAAGATATCGTGTTAAAC
>CAYRJP010000386.1:0-2593 GCA_964424425.1 uncultured Bacteroidales bacterium
CGGATTGAGTAAGCTGCATTTCAACAAAACAATCAGACCTTACTTTTGGTCCTGTGTTTCCTGCTTGAACTGTTAAATTTTCTTGCATTTTGGTATATTTTTAGTAATGATATTCGTATTTTCTCAAATATCATAACTGCAAGTCAATTTTCATAATTTTAGCACAGTGTTTTTTAACAGGGTGATGTTTGGAATGTAAATATTAAGGTTAATTAATAATTTTCAATAAAATATTTAATGTATTCATATAATTTTGTACCTAAATAATATGGAACATTCATTAACTTAAAGTGCTTACCTGCAGGGGTTTTAGCATTTTCAACATTAAATTCTCCGGCATACATCCTAACTGCATAATTATGATTTACTCTGTTTATAAATTGATGTAAAGAACGGAGTGTTCCTGTTGCTCCCGATTTTATTTCAACAGGTATTATTTTATCCCGATATTGATATACCAAGTCAACTTCAGATGACGATTGAGTTTTTTCTCTTACCCAAAAATAAAAATCTTTATTTGTAAGCATATTTAACGATATTAATTCCTGATTAATAATATGAGGAATTACTGCTCCTTTATAAATCTTGTTCAAATCTTCTACACCTATCATTTCAGGTTGAATACCAACAGTATAATTAACAATTCCGGTATCTAGCATTTGTAATTTAGGTGATTTTTTATAATTTGCTTTTAGCGGAATTTCTACATCTGTAGTTGGATAAATTAATTTTATAATACGTGCTTTTTCAAGAGTTCGCATTGCTTCTCCTATCTCTCGTGACTTATAATTGGAATTACCAAAATTCTGAAATTTAATACGTTGATCAATATAATTTGGTGCTACCTGCATAATATATCTGATGATATTTCGGCTAGATGCTGACGACGAGTATTTTTCAACATCATCTTTATATGCAGACCATATGCTCTCATAAATTTTAGGTAACTCTATAAGTGTATTATTATCAATATAAGAAGCAATAACCTCAGGCATACCTCCTATTATTGTAAAATTGTTAAACAATTCTAATAATACTGAATGAGCATATTTATTGATAGGAATTGTATTAATTTGTTCTAATGCAACTGTTTTACCGGTAGCCTCAAGGTATTCTAAAAAGTTAAGAGGATAAAGATACATATACTCAACCCTCCCTACCGGGAAACTTTTAACATTTTTTAAAGCAAACTCAAGCATTGAACCGGCTGCTATTACATGCAGGTTTGAATAATCTTCATAAAAATATCTCAATAATTTAATTGCAACCGGTGATTCCTGTATTTCATCAATAAACAACAAGGTGTTTTTTATATCTTTTATTGAAATATTATTTATAAGAAACAGATATTCAATAATTTCTTTAACATTATCATAACGTTCAAATACTTTTCTATCTTCTGCTTTTTCAAGATTAAGTATTATTCTATTTTTATACTCTTTTGCAAATTGTTTTATTACTGTTGTTTTTCCAACTTGGCGTGCACCTCTTACTATTAGCGGTTTTCTATTTACCGTTTGCTTCCATTTATGTAAATATCCTATAATTAATCGATTAAAAATCATTCAATAAAGTATTCGTAGTAAAACAAAGGCAAATTTAGCAATTTATTGTAACAAAACAAGGGTAATTTTGATATTATTCTGTAATAAAACAAGGGTAATTCAACTGATACTTTATTTTTCTTATAAATTACGAAAGTATGTCACGTCGGTATTTTTCACTAAACATATTAAAATTCAGCCGATATTTTTTCTTATTGGAAAAAAATAACGACAATAAACAATTGTTTGTAACAAAATGTATAAATGAATGCAGAAATACGATAATGAAATAATGCAATAATGAGTTGAAAGTTGAAGGTTTATAAAGTTGAAAGTTACAGCGGAGGCTGAGCTTGTCGAAGCCGGATTCACAACAGAGAACAGCGATAACTTGCAAAAGTCACTTCGGCAGGCTCAGTGACCGGTTCTTCGGAGCCTAATTTACTCCAGCTTGTCCCGAATTTAGTTCGGGAAATTTATTTCGGAGAGCACTTCGGCAAGCTCAGTGACCACCTGTCGAAGGCGAATTTGCAACAATGAAAATGATACAATGATTTAATTATTCAATTGTACAATGAATGCAGAAATACAATAATGCGATAATGCAGAAATAAGCACGGAGGCTGAGCTTATCGAAGCCGGATTTGCAACAGAGAACGAAGATAACTTGCAAAAATCACTTCGGCAGGCTTAGTGACCGATTATTTGTAGCAAAAGAAAAAAATAGTATTAATTTGTGGATAAAACCCTTTGTGGAACTTTGTGTCCTCTGTGGTGAGAAATCCCTTAGCAACTTAGCGTCTTTGCAGTGAAAATCCTGAATTTCCTGAATTTCTTAATGTTAAAAACAACACCCATCGTCCCGTAATAAATACAGGACACTTCCCTCAAAGGGAAGATTTGCTTTGCTTAGAATTTGGGTAGTAGTTTTATATGTTTAATAATAATTTACTTCAATATTGCTTTTAAGCTATCGTATATCCTTTCAAAATCTTCATCGGTTAAGTTACTGCCCGAAGGAAGGCAAAGTCCACGATTAAACAGGTCTT
>CAYRJP010000387.1:0-2592 GCA_964424425.1 uncultured Bacteroidales bacterium
TGAAAAGGTTAGTTTATCAAAATTACAGCAAAATAACTGACAGTCACGGCGTGAGCAATATTTAATAATCTCATATTAAATTGTTCTCAAATATCATTTAATTTATAACTCACACCGTGATTTATGGACGAACAATTTATCAAATTAAATCTTAATCTTTAATTTAAAACTAAAATTCCTGCCCATATCATAATATCCCATTGGTTTTAAAAGCGATAAATGGTCGTAATATTTTGCGTTGAACAAATTATTGGCATAAATACCAAACTCTATATCCGTATTTAATACATTCATCTCCGTTTTAACAAACATATTAAGCAAAAAATACTCATCAGTGGGAGTTTCAAATATATGCGGTCGGTTTTGTGCAAATGCGTAAAGCGGATTAATGACAACTTCAACCTTTTTTACGTTATTATCAATTTTTTTAGAAAACACAAGATTAGTATTAATCTTATTCTGAGGTATATACGGAAGATAATCGCCGTTATCTTGTCGGGCAACAGTTGCCGAATACGAACCGTTTATTTTCAAATAATTAACAATGCTGTATTCCAACGAAATTTCACTTCCGTAGATTGTCGCATTATTTTGGTTGTATCGGTAAATATCAAGCCCCGACGGTGTTGTGTCGTTTGTGGGAGCAAGATAAATATAATCGAAAATACGATTATAATAAGTTGAAATATCGGCTGCAACTTTATCGGTATGATAATGCAAACTTAAATCGAACTCAATATTTCGCTGCGATGTAAAATTACGGTTACCCTGTTCATACCTGTTTCCGTGAACTCCGTCTTGCAACAATTCGGCAACCGACGGTGTTCGATAAGCCGATGCTACATTAAATCGCAACAACAAAGGTTGCAGCATTTTATAAGTAAATCCTGTTGAAAAACTCACATTATTGTAATTCTCGTAAAATGCAGGCAGTGTATCTGTGTCAACGGCAGATTTTTGTTGTTCGGGAGCTTCTATTGTTTTATAATCGTATCTTAATCCTGCCTGATAAAATAGTTTTTCGTTAAACGAACACTGCCATAATCCGGCAAGTGAGTTGCTGTTAGTAGTATAATCAGGTAATACATGCACGGGAGCATATGCATTTGTATTATTCTGATAAATACCTTGTGCGGTAACAATTAAATTATTTTTTTTAGAAAAATCGTATTGTCCTTTCACCTGCCACGATAATGTATTTAAACTCATATCAACAAGAGTATAAAAAGACATATTGAGAGTTCCCATCAATCTGCGATGATTATGTTGAAAACTCAAATCGGTATTTAATTTGAATTTATTAAAGAATAGAGTATTTTTTGAAGTAACAATATGATTATCAAGATTTTGATACCAATTATTAATTTGTCTTTCATTTTCATTAATCAATTTTACCGATGCACCGTTTGTAATTCCCAAATTAAGTTTATTATAATCATAATACACTTTAAAAACACCTTTGTGATTTCGATAGCCCCCAAATGCTTTAACACTGTAATCGGCTGCTCGCGTATTGGGAATAAAGTTATTATCGGCATCGCAATAATCGGCTGACGAATGATAGCGTCCTGTAATTCCTCCGAAAAAACTATCGGAACTTGCTTTAACATTCAATGTATTTACAGTGCTTTTATCATTTGTATTGTATGAAGTAGCAAATTGTGCTTGAATTTTTCCAACGGGAGCAGGCTGTTGCTTAATAAAATTAAGTACTCCGCCCACTGCATCAGAACCGTAAAGTAACGATGCCGGTCCTTTTATTATCTCCACATTTTTAACATCACTTCCGTCGATTGTATAAGGATGGTCTTGCGAAAACTGGTAATTCTCCATACGAATACCGTTATTTAAAACTACAATATTTGATGTTGACAATCCGCGTATTACAGGCGTAGCAATATTGTTTCCCCTACTTACTGCACTAACACCAGGTATTGCATTAAGTTTTTTCATTATATTATCCGACGGGGCATCAGTAAGGTTCTCTTTTTTTATATTTTCAATTTTAATTGCATTCTCATGTTGACTCCCCACACTACCACCTGTTATAATAACTTCTTGTGTATGAATGGAAACAGGTTGTAATTTTACATTAAATTTCAGGTCAACCGATTTCAGATTTAGTGTTTTTATATAAGTTTTATAACCAATAAAAGAAAACTGTATTTTAAATAACCCGTCGGGCAAATTTGACAGTTTAAAATATCCTTTACCGGTTGTTACAACTCCCTTTTGTAGTTCAGGAATAAAAACATTTACTCCGGGTAAAGCCTCATTGTTGTCGGTGTCATAAACATAACCTTCAATTGTATTTTGAGAAAATACAGATATTCCGATTATCACTATACAGAACACTAAAAACAGTCGTTTCATAATTAATCTTTTTCACAAATGTATGATGATATTCAAGACCATTGTAAACTTTAACATATAATTAACATATGTTCATAATTTACTTTTTACAATTAATTTTTTTTATAAAAAAGATTGAGGAAAGAATGATAACTATAAATATTGAAAAAAATATACGATAGCCGAAAGTATCAATAATCCATCCTGCTACAAGCGGAAAAACAGCGGGTAAAATATTTC
>CAYRJP010000388.1:0-2567 GCA_964424425.1 uncultured Bacteroidales bacterium
AATATTATAAAGAAGGTGAATGGACTTTTGAAAAAACAGAAAGAGCCGTTTATAATCTTTGTCAGAAAGTAGATAAATATGCACATAAGTTAACAGTTGACGATTTAAAAAATGATGAATATTGTTCGTTGATTCCAAATCTTAGTCTTAATGTGGTAGCTCAAGTGGTAGAGGCGGCAAAGAAAAAAATAATGGTGGGTTTGGAACGCGAAACAAATCAAACATATTTACATACAGGACCTCACCACGACGATGTAATGCTTGGAATTTTTCCTAATGTGATTCGCCAATTGCGTGAACCCTCAAATAAATTTCATTTCTCAATTTTAACATCGGGATTTACGGCTGTTACAAATCATTTGATTAATAGTTTGTTGCAATCTACAATTGATTTTATTGCAAAAAATCAGATACAAATGATTAATTATCCCGACTTTTTTGAAAAAGGGTATAAATATAAATGGGATAAAGATGTAAACCACTATTTAAACAAAGTAGCCGAAAAAGACGAACCCGGTAAGTTACGTGGTGTTTGTCATCGTCTTACACGTGCTATTGTTGATATTTATAGAGTAAAATCGAAAGAGGAACTTGTTAATCAGATAAAAAAGAATATTGAAATAATAGAAAATAGTTACGATGGAGAGAAAAATCCGCCGGAGATACAGAAACTTAAAGGAATGCTTCGCGAGTTTGAAGAGGAGCTTGTTTGGGCTCATTATGGTATTATGGTGAAAAACATTGAGCATAAGCGACTTGGATTTTATACCGGTGATATTTTTACCGAACAGCCTGAGCATAAACGCGATGTAGAACCAATACTTGAAATGTTACGCAGAATTAAGCCTACAAAATTGAGTCTTGCGTTTGACCCCGAAGGTTCGGGTCCCGACACTCACTATAAAGTATTGCAGGCAATAGCCGAAGCATTGCGACAGTGGAGCAAAGAGGAAGATTTATCAGACTTTAAAGTTATAGGATATCGTAATGTGTGGTTTAAATTTCAGCCTTATGAGGCAAATGTGTTTACTCCCGTGTCGTTAAACTCTATGGCAGTGCTTGACCGTTCGTTTAAAGATTGTTATATAACTCAGGTTGATGCACCGTTTCCCAGCTATGAACTTGATGGTCCTTTTAGCGATTTATCGCAAAAAATTTGGGTAGAGCAGTTTAAAAAAGTGCAGTTGATTTTGGGTAAAGATTTCTTTTATGAACATAAAAGCCCGAAAATACGAGCTACTCACGGAATGATTTTTCATAAAGAGATGAAACTTGATGAATTTTTACAAAGTGCACGCGAACTTGAAAAAAGTATGGAGGGAAGTGTTTAGTTGAAAGTTTTTTGATGAATGATATAATTATTTAATGATACAATGATATAATGATATAATGGTTCAATGATATAATGGTTCAATGATATAATGATATAATTATTCAATGATTTAATTATTTAATGCAATAATGCAGAAATGGATTTGTAGGCTGAGCTTGTCGAAGCCGGATTAGCAACGAAGTTGGTGCTAACTTATAAAAGTCACTTCGACAGGCTCTCCGAAAGTATTCGGAGTAAACTAGTGACCGTATCTTCGGAGGCTGAGCTTGTCGAAGCCGAGCTTGCAACGAAGAAGAAAATAAATTAGTGAAAATTAGAGTAATTTGTGGTAATCTCCTTTGCGACTTTGCGTCTTAGCGGTAAGATAATAAGTTGAAAGTTAAAAGTAAAAAGATAAAATTTTAAAGTATAAATTAAATCAATAGCAGGTATCCCCTTGAGGAGACTTATAGGGTTGAAATAAAAAAATAAAGTTGAAAAATATTAATTATTAACAGATAAAAAATTATGGCAACAGGAACGAATACACAATCAAAGAGTTATATTCTACCTTTGATTATAATAGGAATAATGTTTTTTGTAATAGGGTTTGGTGTAGGAATAAGCGGATTTTTAACTCCGGCACTAAAATCGGCGTTTAATCTTTCCACAGGACAATCATATTTGGTTACTGCGGCAATATTTTCGGCATTTGTGGTTTTTGGAGGACCTGCCGGAATGATAATAAAAAAGATAGGTTATCGAAAATCAATGATGACAGCATTTTTTATTATGGCATTGGGAATGTTGTTGTTTGTTCCGTCGGCAAAGGCAGTTAGTTTTCCTTTGTTTTTAGTTGCTTTGTTTATTGGCGGTGTGGGCAATACACTTTTACAAGCATCGGTAAATCCGTATGTAACAATAGTAGGACCTGTTGAAAGTGCCGCTATGCGAATGAGCTTAATGGGCATTATGAACAAAACTGCTTGGTGGATAGCACCTTTGTTTTTGGGACTTTTTATTGATTTAAGCAATGTTCATCTTAACGATGTAATACTACCGTTTTACATTGTAACGGGTATTTTGTTGTTTTTGGGAGTGTTTACCTATTTTGCCAAACTGCCCGAAGTAAAAGCTGAAGGCGAAGATGAATCGGAAGAAAACGTACAATCGACTTATGCAGCCGCTAAAACAAGTATATGGCAGTTTCCGCATCTTATTCTTGGAGTTATTGCACTGTTTTTATATGTGGGAA
>CAYRJP010000389.1:0-2550 GCA_964424425.1 uncultured Bacteroidales bacterium
ATTTTTCAGGATTAAAAAGTCAGGGTTTAGCGTAAAAACTAAATCCTGACTTACTATATTGGGTTGTGGTAATTTTTTTACAGAACTATTCGCTTTTAGTGGCATCAACAAAAGTTCGCTGTCCAAGTTCTTTGTCAATCATAAATAGTCCGTTGCCTCTGCCTTCAACCATTTTCAGTTGGTCAAGAATAGTTTGAACACCCGATTCCTCTTCTACTTGCTCATCAACATACCATTGTAAAAAACTTTTCGATGCATGGTCTTTCTCTTCAATGGCAATATCCATAAGGTTGTTAATTAATGATGTAACCTTTTGTTCGTGTTTTAGGGTTTCTTCAAAAATATTAATAATGCCGTTCCATTCGTGAGGAACTTCATCAATAGGCTGTAAAATCACTCTGCCTCCGCGTTCAACAACATAATCGAAAAATTTTAAAGCATGCGAAATCTCTTCTTCATATTGAACACGCATCCAACTGGCAGTGCCTGCCAATCCTACACTTTCAAGATAAGCCGACATCGACAAATATAAATAAGCCGACCAATATTCGGCATTTATTTGCTTATTAAGCTCTTCTTCCATTTTTTTTGTTAACATAATATTTAGTTTTTATATTTAATAAACAAGTTTAACGTATGTAAAAATATGTATTATTATTCAAAATCAAGATTAAACTTTTCTTTTAATATTCTTACTGCATCATTCTTTTTTGTTAGATAGTTATATTTATCGGTTGCTGTATAAATAAAATCTTTATTTGTAGAACCCGAAATATTTATTTTCACATCTAAATAATAGTTATTTAACTCTTTAAACAGATATTCGGTAAGTTTGTTTTTAATTTTTTCTTGAAATTCTTTTTTTTGATTCTCGCTGTCTAAATCCACAATAACATTAATATCACCTTCTTTTTTCGGGATGTGATTATGCAATACTTGATACATGCGTGGCATATCATCTTTTATTACTTCGGCAAATTTCAGCCATGCGGTTTTCAGCTCATCATTAGAAAAAATGTCTTTGGGTTGGTTTTTGTCAATTTTTTGATATTTGTTTTCGTCAGGATTTCCGTCGGATTCACTAACACTGTTTTTTTGCAATACATTTTTTAGCGACGGCGATGACTTTTTATAATCGTTATAAACAGGAACTTGCGGAGTATTGTCTTTTACCGGTTTATGACTATGTTTATTGCTGTTATTCGATGTTTTTTTACTATCTATCTTATTATCAACCGATTGGCTTTTTGTTAATTCACTTTTTTTTTTATCTCAAGCAAATTACACAATGTTATAATGGCTAGTTCAACGGTTAGTCTTTTATTTTGGCTTTGGCGATAATTTATTTCCGCTTCGTTTGTTGTTTTTAGTGCTTGAAACAAAAACCAAGGCGAACATTTTTTCGATTGTTCAAGGTATTGAGCTTTTATATTGGCACCAACTTCAATAAGGTTAACGGTTTTTTCGTCTTGTGCCACAAGTAAGTCTCTGAAATGTTTAGCTAGTCCCGAAAGAAAATGTAACCCGTCAAAACCTTTGTCAAGAATTTCATCAAAAATCATCAACGAAGTGGTTATATCTTCATTTAAAAAAGCATCGGTAAGTTTAAAAAAATAATCGTAATCAAGAACATTAAGGTTGGCAATGGTTTTTTCGTAAGTAATTTTATTTCCCGAAAAACTTACTATCTGGTCAAAAATAGAAAGAGCATCACGCATGGCACCATCGGCTTTTTGAGCAATAATATTAAGAGCTTCGGGTTCAAACTCTATGTTTTCGCTTTTAGCAACATATTGTAAATGTTCGGCAGCATCTTCAACAGTAATTCTGCTGAAATTAAAAACCTGACATCTCGATAATATTGTAGGAAGTATCTTATGTTTTTCGGTTGTTGCCAATATAAAAATAGCATGTTCGGGAGGTTCTTCCAATGTTTTTAAAAAAGCATTAAATGCCGCTTGCGACAACATATGAACCTCATCAATAATATATACACTATATTTGCCTATTTGCGGCGGAACTCTTACTTGGTCTATTAAAGTTCGTATATCCTCAACCGAATTATTCGAAGCGGCATCAAGTTCGTGAATATTATATGAGCGGTCGTTGTTAAACGATACGCACGATTCGCATTCGTTGCATGGTTCAGTATCGGCAGTTAAATTTTGGCAGTTTATTGTTTTTGCAAAAATACGTGCACAAGTTGTTTTTCCTACACCTCGTGGTCCGCAAAACAGATATGCATGTGCCATATGGTTGTTGGTAATGGCATTTTTAAGTGTAGTTGTTATTGATTTTTGCCCCACAACCGATGAAAAAGTTGTTGGTCTGTATTTTCGTGCCGAAACAATAAAATTATCCATAAAATTCATTTTTACCTATGGCAAACCTACACGATTTTTTTTAATTCTCACAATAAAATCTTATAGATTTTTCAACAAGTAATGCCAAGCGTTTGAAATACCCTTAAATGTCGTGATGGTAGCAGTTGAGCCATTGATGATTTTACTCAAATTAATAAAGTAAAAAGTTGAAAGTTATTTAATGATA
>CAYRJP010000390.1:0-2542 GCA_964424425.1 uncultured Bacteroidales bacterium
GTAATATTTGCCATTTTAAATGCTTGCTGAACAGCTATTTTTGTTGTAGTAAGTTCAACCGGATTTTCGGGGTCTTCGGTAAGATTATCTTCTACCTGAGCAAAACCTGCTATTTCTACGGCATCCGATTTGTCGTAACCTATTCTTTTTAAACCCTCCTCGGAAACTATGGCAATTGCCGATGCTCCGTCGGAAACTTTCGAGCAATCGAAAACATTCAAATGATCAACAAACACTTTTCCGTTAGGTGGTGTCATTGCTGTTTTCAATAAATCGGGATTTTTATTTTCATGTTCCTGTGCAGTTGGACACAAACGTGCATTTTCAATGGCATTTTTATACCAATGAGCAAATCCTGTGCGAGCATACTCGTCGCCGTATTTTTCTTTATAAACCTTTGCCCTGTCGCTAAATTCACCGGGAAAAAAGTAGGCATGCCCATTTTTGCGATTTTGATACCATCCTGCCAAAGCAAGATAATCGGCTCCATAAATTGCTTTTACGGAATTTTGCACCTCAACGCCAACAGCAAGAACAACTTCGGCAGTGCCTGCCAAAATAGATTTTATGCCTGACATTAAAGCTAATCCGCCCGAAGCACAAGCTCCTTCAACACGGATGGCAGGTTTATATCTTAATCCGGGATCAATAGCAGGAATTAATGCGGCAAGATGTCCTTGATTATTAAAGCGCGAAGCCATAAAGTTTCCTATTACACTTTCGTCAACATTTTGTGCTCCGCCAATCATTTTAAGAGTGGCTTGTCCGGCCTCTTTTATGTAATGTTCGATACCCGGTCGGGGTTTACGCGGGTTAAATTCTTTTCGCCCCGTGCCTAACGATATTGTGTTATATCCGGCAACCATATATATTTTTTTCATCTGTTTATAATTTAATTTTCAATAGTCAGATGGAACCGCATGATGAAAAATAATTATTGTCGTGTGTGTTAATATTTATTTTTATCACGCTTGTTTCATATTCTTAAAGTTTTATTTTTTCCACGATTGTATAAATCGTATTTTAATTTATAGTTAACATCGTCTTCGACAAGCTCAGACTCCATTTATTTTAGCATTTTTTACCATGTAAATTAGATATAACAGATTGCTTCGACAAGCTCAGCAACCACATAATAGAGCAAATGGTAATTACATCAAACGTAAATTGCTATTCGATAAACTTTTTTAATTAAAAAAGTTATTTACAGGTCCATAAATATGATGAAAACCTGTTTTCATTACCGTATTAACATTTTCAGCAGAATCGGTAACACCATCGGCTACAAGCTGTTTACCTATTTTATTCATTTCTGCCATATATTCGGCAGTTAACTTACAACCGTTATTTTCACTGCTTTTAACCTTTGCAAAAAACTCCTCAATAAGTTTATCTTTATTTCTGTTACGGCTAAGTGCTTTCCACGATTGATTTTCGGGCAAACCGCCAAGATATTCGTCAACTTTGGATTTAATATCCGTAATATTAACATACTCCTGCTTGTCGTAATCGTAAATGCTTACAATTTTCCCTTTTTCGTAAGTAAAGAATCCGGGTTTTTGAGAACCGTTTGAAAATTGTCCTCCTTTTACTTCAAGTTGTAAAAGTTTAACAAGCAATTTACTGTGCAACTCCTCATCAAGATATGTGTTCATTACATTTAAAATAAATGTACAAACATCAATGCCCACATAATCCATAAGTTGAAAAATTCCCATCGGACGCAACATGTAGTCGCGTGTAACAGTGTCAATAATCAATACAGACTCTGCAAAAGAAAAATCGGGTTTGAGGTCTTTTACCTTTTTAAGTCCGAAAAGCAAATCACGCATAAAAAATCCGTTTCCTATAAATCCAGCAATATCATTTGCCGGAACAATAATTTTACCGAGCGATTTAGCAAATTCATAAACAAGATTTGTCAACTCTTTATTACCGTTGTCGAGTTCAATAACTTCAATCAATTTTTGCACTGCCGGCGGATTATAAAAATGACAACCGATAATATTTCCGTTAAGATTTGTTTTTTTATTAAGCTCATTTATAGGAATAGAACTAGTATTGGTTAAAAACCAAGGGTTGTTTGAATTGTTTGTGTTTATTTTGCTAAACAACATTGTTTTAACCTCAATTTTTTCGGAAACTGCTTCGTAAACAAGAGTTGCATCGTAAGCAGACTCTAATCGTGTTGTCGGTTTAAT
This sequence comes from uncultured Bacteroidales bacterium, assembly GCA_964424425.1. GTDB lineage: Bacteria > Bacteroidota > Bacteroidia > Bacteroidales > SZUA-534 > GH45. Next base: position 2,202 of record CAYRJP010000390.1, read on the forward strand.
TATTGAGATAGCATCATTTATATATGCCTGAATAATTTCACCGTTTTCGATAAGGTCGCTACGATTTTCGTATGCTTTACGTAACCAAATGGTGTTTTTTTCTGCCCATTTCAACAGTAATTTTCTTATAAATCCCATCAATCCGTCAAGTTGAGCATGCGACTGGTCAATAGCATAAATTACAAATGTTTCGTCTGCGTATTCGGGCGACAACTTCAGTTGAGAAAGGTATAAAGTATTTAGGTATAATATACCGCTTCCCATTTTTCCTGCTGCTCCGAGCACAGCCACATTTTTAAAACGATTAATAAAAGTCATGATTGTATTATTAGTTATTAGTT
>CAYRJP010000391.1:0-2536 GCA_964424425.1 uncultured Bacteroidales bacterium
TTAAAATCTATATCCTTGTAATTTTTGCACCGAGAGCATTTAATCTTTCATCAATTCTTTCGTAGCCACGGTCTATTTGGTCAATATTATCAATTACCGAAGTTCCTTTTGCCGAAAGGGCGGCTATTAAAAGAGCCATTCCCGCTCTGATATCGGGGCTTGTCATATTAATTCCGCGTAAAACTTGTTGCTTGTTAAGTCCTATTATTGTAGCTCTGTGCGGGTCGCAAAGAATAATTTGTGCTCCCATATCAATTAGTTTGTCAACAAAAAACAAGCGACTTTCAAACATTTTCTGATGAATAAGAACACTGCCTTTTGCTTGTGTGGCTGTAACTAAAATCACACTCAACAAATCGGGTGTGAGTCCGGGCCACGGAGCATCATCAATGGTCATTATAGAGCCGTCGATAAAAGTTTCTACTTCGTAATTGTCTTGTGCAGGGATATAAATATCGTCGCCTCTGTTTTCAAATTTAATGCCAAGCCGCTTAAATGCTTTTGGGATTATTCCCAGTTGTTGATAAGCAACATTTTTTATTGTAAGTTCAGAGCAAGTCATTGCAGCCAAACCAATAAAACTACCTATCTCTATCATATCGGGTAATATGGTATGTGTGCATCCCGAAAGGCTTGTAACTCCTTCTATTGTCAACAAATTTGAACCTACTCCGGTTATTTTTGCACCCATAGAGTTGAGCATTTTACAGAGTTGCTGAATATACGGTTCGCAAGCTGCATTGTAAATAGTTGTTGTGCCTTTTGCCAAAACGGCTGTCATAATAATATTTGCCGTTCCCGTTACCGATGCCTCATCAAGCAGCATGTATGTTCCTTGCAAATTACTGCCTTCGATGCTGTAAAATTTTTCGTCGGGATTGTAATTAAATACTGCACCTAAATTTTGTAGTCCGATAAAGTGAGTGTCTAAACGGCGTCTGCCTATTTTATCGCCGCCGGGTTTTGGAATATATGCTTTGCCGAATCGAGCCAAAAGCGGACCAACAAGCATTACCGAACCTCTGATTTTGGCTGTTTTCTGCACAAACTCTTTTGAATGTAAATATTCAAGTCTGACTTTATCGGCTTTAAACTTAAAATTGTGATTTCCCAAACGTGTTACGCTTACGCCGATTTCTTCAATAATATCAATCAGAGTATTTATGTCGCGAATATCGGGGATATTATTTATGGTAACTTCGTCGGATGTTAAAAGAACTGCACATAAAATTTGCAGTGCTTCATTTTTTGCTCCTTGCGGAATAATCTCTCCCGATAGGTTACATCCGCCTTCAACTTTAAATTTATTCATGGCAAATTACTTTTTCAGTATCTGTTATTTTATTTACAATAATATTTAAAATTGTTGACAGCTGCACCATTTGTTTATATTTTTTATGAACAGAGTTTTTAACTATAAATGTCAAAACGTCATGTAACTGAAAATATATATCCTGAAATATAGTCATGCTGAATATTTTGGTATTACTTTTGATGATAGAAAAAGAGTTTTTGATTTTAATAATTTTATTTAAAATAAATTTATTGCAGATATGATTCAGGTAAAAAATCATAATGAATTATTGAAACAACTTGAAGGGAGAGATAAGGCTTGGGTATTGTTATACAAATCGGCTGATTCGGAGCAGAGTATTTGTGCTTACGAACATTTAACAAAAGCCGAAAAAGAGAGTAAACAAGCAGAATTGATTACTGTGGATGTTACCCAAGTGAGAGATATTCATGCTAACTACGGAGTTACTACGGTTCCTACTCTTTTGGAATTTCACGGAAGTGAACTGAAAAATACTATTAAAGGCTGTCACGATGCCGGCTATTACGAAAATGTTTTTAGCGGAAGCGTATTTACCGCAAAATCAACAGGAGACGAAGAAACTCCTCAAAAAAGTGTTACCGTTTACTCAACTCCCACATGTTCGTGGTGTAATACACTGAAAAGTTTTTTGCGTGATCATAATGTTAAATTTAGGGATATCGATGTGTCGAAAGATGCAAAAGCTGCCGAAGACATGGTGAAACGCAGCGGACAACAAGGTGTTCCGCAAACACTTATCAACGGAGAGATAATTGTGGGGTTTGATAAATCGAGAATTAGTAAGTTATTAGGTATTCAGTCAAAATAAATGTTAAACTTAAAAAATAGAAACAATGAACGAGTTACAACCGATTAATCAAAACGTTTTACTTGAACTTGAAGAGAGTAAGTCGGAACAAAAAACCGCTTCGGGAATTATTATCCCCGATTCTGCAAAAGAGAAGCAAAACGTTGGAATAGTAACTGCTATCAGCAATATTGAAAATGCTGAATTAGCTGTTGGTGACAAAGTGCTTTACAAAGAATTTTCAGGCAACGAGTTTGAATTTGAGGGTAAAAAATACCTTATGATTCAATATGCCGATATTATGGCTAAAGTTGTTGTTACCGATTCTATTTAATAGTTTTATTTTTGACTGATAATTTTAACTATATTTTGTCGTAAAAAAAGCCCTTAAAGGGCTTTTTTTTATAATTTAA
>CAYRJP010000392.1:0-2533 GCA_964424425.1 uncultured Bacteroidales bacterium
AGCCAAAATGCCATAGGCTTAACTTCGGAATGTAGCGAAGCATATTTCATATCTTTTACAATGCCTATCAGTTTACCCTTAAAATCGAACCCGGGAATACTTTTGCCTATATTATCTTTCTGCCAATCAAATTGTTTAATGGCTGTTTGGTTAAAAATAAAATTATTTTCATCGGCATCAATATTATCAGAAAAGTTACGTCCTTTTACTATTTCAAACCCCATAAAGTTTAAATACCGTTGGTCAACAGGCCAACAAACAAAACTTACATATTTACCGTCAATTGTTCGTCCCCAATTCATACCAACACCGCCTGGAACAAATTGCGAATAAGCATAATCTATAATATTGTTGTTTTTCAGTAATTCGTTTACAAATGCTTTTTCTTGTTTTTGAATACTGCCGGTTGTAGAAATAACAATTATGTTTTCTTTATCGAAACCCAAGTCGAAATTTCTTATAAACGATATTTGTTTTTCAATAAATAACACTCCCGTTATCAAAATTATTGATATGGCATATTGAACTACCGTAAATATTTTTCCGAGAGTCCATTTATTTACATTTTTGGAAACAATGCCTTTTAAAGCAGTTGCCGGTTGCATACCGGTAAGTATTTTTGCAGGATACAAAGCCGAAACTATTCCCGTAGCAATAAATAATATCATACAACCAAATAACAGTAAGGAATAATCGGTAAGAACTACCGGATAACCGATAATATTTTGCATTTGCGGTAACGCAAGATAACAAATTACAATAGCAACAATAAAAGACACCAGAAACAGTATTACCGTTTCGGCAACAGCCACAATAAAAACACTTGCTTTTGTTTCGCCGCTAACTTGCCGTATTGCTGCGGCTTTCAGTAATTTACGGGTATTTGCAACAGCAAAATTTATATAGTTAACAAGTGCCATAAACAACAGCAAAACCGCAACTAACAGAAGTGTATTTACAAATAATTTATTTCCCGAACCTTCTTTAAAATGCAAGTCTTTGAGCGGGACAAGTTCAAATTTGTAATTATTATTGATATTTTCATCTTTTAAAAAGTTATCTTTAATAAAAGGTATATTGCGTATTTTACTGTAAATAGTATCAATATTTGCACTTTCGGGTATTTTGTAAAAATGTATAAAACTGTATTCGCTCCACAAATTAATCCAATTGTAATCGGGAAACGAGCAATAAGCCTCAAACCTGTTGCTGAAATTATACGGTAAATCGTAGAATACGGCATCAACAGTGTATTTGATTTTATTGTCCGATATTAGAATTTTTCCAACAGGATTTTCGTTTCCAAAGATTTTTTTTGCGACTTTTTCCGAAATAATTATCTTATTTTTTCCTTGTAAAGGATGACTGTTACCACTTTTTATTTTTATTGTAAAAATATCGGTAAAAGTAGAATCAACACCCCAAGTGTTAAGATTATAAATTTTATCGGGATTTGACGGTTTCGAATAGCTTTGAGGTCCCCAAGCAAAAGAACACAACTGTTGCAGTTCAGGAATATTCTTTTGAAGTAAATCGGCAAGCGGATTGGGCAAAGTGTTGTATTCCAAAGTTTGCCCATTTTCGATTAAGTGCAATTTCAGCATATAAATTTGCTTGTAGTTTTCGTTACTTTTATCATACGAAAACTCATTCCACAGATATATTGCCAAAATAATTACCGAAGCAAATGATATTGACAAGCCTGCCAAATTAAAAAATGTTACGAGTTTATACCTTCGTAAATTCCTGAAAATGATTTGTAAATAGTGTTTTATCATTATTAATGGTTGTTTTTTGTGAGAAACTATAATTTCACTCAGCTTTTAATTAAGTTGTTTCTCCATAATAACCTGACCGTCAAGTAAATGAATAATGCGATGAGCAAAATTTGCATCACGGTCGCTGTGAGTAACCATAACTATTGTTGTTCCTGCCTGATTGAGTTCGGTAAGTAAGTTCATAACTTCGATACCGTGTTTTGAATCGAGATTACCGGTAGGTTCATCGGCAAGTATTAGTTTTGGATTTGCCACTACGGCACGTGCTATTGCCACACGTTGTTGTTGCCCCCCCGACAGTTGTTGCGGAAAGTGTTTGGCACGATGCCCTATTTTCATACGTTGCAGCACTTCTTGAACTTTCTGCTTACGCTCCGATGCTTTCATATTCAGATAAATAAGCGGAAGTTCTACATTTTCGTAAACATTCAGTTCATCAATAAGATTGAAACTCTGAAATACAAAGCCGATATTTCCTTTGCGGAATTTTGTGCGGTCTTTTTCTTTAAGGTCGGCTACTTCGGTATCGGCAAATTTGTAACTTCCCTGTGTGGGATTGTCAAGCAACCCGACAATATTTAGCAATGTTGATTTACCGCACCCCGAAGGTCCCATTACCGCAACAAATTCTCCTTGTTTTACATTAATATTTACACCGTTAAGTGCGTAAGTTTCAATCTCTGATGTTCTGAATACTTTTGTTAAATCATTAATTTGTATCATAATATTTATGTTTAAAGTTTGTAATATTTTAA
>CAYRJP010000393.1:0-2516 GCA_964424425.1 uncultured Bacteroidales bacterium
TAATACTTTTATTCGTCTTTATTAGCATATTTATTAGTTCTGCCTTTTGTAACCATTGTAACGCTTTAACTAATATATTTCTATGTAAACCTATTTTTTCTGACAACTTACTTACATTGGGTGTAAATGGTACATTTGTAGATAAAACATAAAGTAAGCGTTTTATTTTAACAATATTAATATAATCTACGTCTTCAATACTTTGTAAATCTATATCTAAAATAAGGTTTATTGTATTTAAAACTTGCTGATAATATTCATCAATATTATTTTTTAAATAAGGATAAGCACCAACCTTAATATAGTTCTGATAATATTTTATTGGCCTAATTTGTTTTGTTATTTGCAATGCAATTTGCGAATGGTTGGTAATAATTTCACTCAAACTTAATTTTGGCAATTCAATATTTTCATACAAAATTAAATATTCTCTAAATGACATCTCTTTTAAGTTGTATTTTATTGCTCTACGACTTAAATCAGATTCTCCCTTGTAAATGTCTAATATTGATGATGATGTGAAAATAATCTGTAGGTTTTCAAAGTCATCATAAATTAGTTTTAACTCTCTTGACCAATTTGGATATTTATGTACTTCATCTAAAAATAGAAATTCCCCTCCAAGTTTTGAGAAATCTTCGGCTAAACTATAAAGTGTGCTATTGGTAAAAAACAGATCATCAAGGGCTACATATAAAACTTGTTTTGTCGCTGTAATTTTTCTTGCAAGCTGTAATAAAAGTGTTGTTTTACCTGTTCCTCTCGCACCTAATATTGAACTTAATCTATTCTTTAGATTTAGTTCTTTATATAAGTATCTCACAAACTTGGTTGAAACATTATTAATTTTTTTTTGCGATTTAATTAATAAATTTTGCATAATGCTGTAATTTTAAGCAAAAATAGCAATATTTTGCTACGCAACAAAGCAAATTAATCTAAATTTTAGTTCTAATATGAGCAAAATGGAATTTTAATAAAATGTGTAATTCTCTTTTTTATTTACCACAAAGGTTATTTTTCTTTGCGGCTTCTGCGGTTAGGTTTTTTCTTTCACTGCTAAGATACCAAGACACTTTTTCCTAACCACAAATTACATTAATTTACACAAATTAAAAATTTTTATACCCTATATAGTTAGTTTTTCTCTACCACAAAGAGAATTTTATTATTTATATAATTTGTATAAATCACCCATCGTCCCGTAATAAATACGGGACACTTCTCCCGAAACAAATTCTCCGAAATCCTTCGGAGTAAACAGGGACAAGCAGGAGTAAACAAGGATATGCTCTCAAGGGAAGACCTGCTTTAATTGAAGTTTTAATGTAAATTACTTTTTATAATCCCATTAATCTGTAATCAATTTTATTTTTCTTTGCGACTTTGCGTCTCTGCATAAGAAATCCCTTATAAATCTATGAATAAAACCAAACTACTTTTTTTGAGCGTATAATTCTATTATTTTCAAAATAGTTTCAACAGCTTTTTTCATTGAATTAATAGGCACATATTCGTATCTGCTGTGGAAATTATGTCCGCCGCTGAAAATATTCGGAGTAGGCAGCCCTTTGTAAGACAATTTAGCACCGTCGGTTCCTCCGCGTATAGGCTTTATTATTGGAGTAATACCCACAAGTTCCATTGCTTTTTTTGCAGTATCAACAATATACATATGCGGCTCTATCATTTTACGCATATTATAATATTGGTCGTTTATTTCAATACTGATATAATCGTTTCCGTATTCTTTATTCAAGTCTTGCGTAAGTTTAAGAATACGAGCTTTTTTCTCCTCAAATTTATCAAAGTCATGGTCTCTGATAATCAGTTCAGCTTGCGACTCCTCTATATTTCCCGAAGCCTGAATAACATGATAAAAACCCTGATAACCATCGGTATAGCGAGGCGTTTCCTCAACAGGCAAAGCACCTATAATTCTATTTATAATTAAAACGGCATTCACCATCTTGTTTTTTGCTTCGCCCGGATGAACAGCTTTTCCCTTAACGGTAATTATGGCATGAGCAGCATTAAAATTTTCGTATTCAAGTTCGCCTATACCACCGCCGTCAATAGTATATGCAAAGTTAGCACCGAATTTTTCAACATTAAACAAATCGGCACCGCGTCCTATCTCTTCATCGGGAGTAAAAGCTATTTTAATAGTTCCGTGTTTAAAATCAAGATTTTCCGAAATATATTTTGCCATCTCTATTATTTCTGCCACACCTGCTTTATCATCACTCCCCAAAAGAGTTGTTCCATCAGTAACAATTAAATCTTGTCCTATGTAACGTAAAAGTTCGGGAAAATCATCGGGAGATAAAACTATATTTTTTTCAAGATTAAGAATAATATCTTTTCCTGCATAATCTTTAACAACAATAGGCTTTACATTTTCACCCGGCATATCGGGGCTTGTATCAAGATGAGCAATAAACCCAACCGTAGGCACATCGTAATCAATATTTGAAGGAATAGTGGCAAACAGATAACCGTTTTCGTCAAGTTCG
>CAYRJP010000394.1:0-2513 GCA_964424425.1 uncultured Bacteroidales bacterium
TGTCGCCGTGAATACCTACACAACGTTTTATATAGTTTTCGCATTTATCAACAGGACGATGCACTACTGTGTAGCGTTTCCAAACATTCTCACGCCCCATATCCCTGCAAAGTTGATAATAACTGGGTGCTTGATTTTCGAGACAAACAGTATCGCCTTCGGGAAAGTTAAATACTACCACATCGTTGTTTTGAATTTCACGATATCCTTTCATTCGCATATACGGACGTTCCCATACTTCAACATACGACTTTACCATATTATTGGTCATTGGCAAAGAGTGGTGAACAAACGGAAAAGCAATGGGAGTCATTGGTTTACGTGGTCCGTAAGCTGCTTTGCTTACAAAAAGATAATCGCCTACCAACAGCGATTTTTCCATTGACGATGTGGGAATTGTATATGCTTCAAAAAAGAAAGTTCGGATAATGCTTGCTGCCACTACGGCAAATATAATTGCATCAATCCACTCTACAACTTTTGTCTGTTTTTTTACACCTTTCTTTTTCCAAAATGCCCAGTGAACTTTTTTAGTTACGTAAATATCAAAAATTATCGGTAAACCTAATAGTAACCAATAGTTGGTATTCCAAATTACAAACAGTAAATAAGCAGTTCCGTAAACTCCGAATTTTACCCATTTATTTTTCCAAATGTCTTTCATTATGTATGATTTATATTTTATGTAAATAACTTAATATTTTAACAGTTATTGTTTAAAAACTATTTTGTTTGTATTTTATTGAGATTTTTAAAATTTCAATAAATCGCTCATTCCGAAAATTCCCTTTTTATCTTTTAAAAATTCGGCAGCAAGCACAGCTCCAAGAGCAAAACCTTTACGGTTTTTTGCTTCGTGCTTAATTGATATTGTATCAATATCGGAATCGTAAATAATTTCGTGAGTACCGGGCACATTGCCTTCGCGAAATGAAATTACCGGTAGTTCGTTGTTGTTTGTTGTTTCACTGTTTTTCCAAGTGTTAAACCTGTTGATATTGGAAATAATTCCTTCGGCAAGAGTGATAGCGGTACCGCTGGGAGCGTCAAGTTTTCGTATATGATGAATTTCGTTTATTTTAACCGAATAGTCATCAAAAGGACTTATCATTTGAGCTAATTTTTTATTTAATTCAAAAAATATATTTACTCCAAGACTAAAATTTGAAGCATAAAAAAATGCGGAATTATTATTTTCGCAATGTTTTATTATTTCGGGTAACTTCTCTAACCAACCTGTGGTACCCGATACTACGGGTGTATTATTTGCAAAACACTTTTTATAATTATCAACCGAGCTTTCGGGGCGTGTAAATTCTATTGCTATATCTACTTTTGAAAGGTTATCGGGAGTTAAATCATTAAGGTTGTCTTTATCTATTGTTAAAACTATTTTATGACCTCGCGATACGGCAATTTTTTCTATCTCTTTACCCATTTGTCCGTATCCTATAAGTACTATATTCATATTTTTATGTTAAAATTAAAACTTAACAAAAATACTTTTTTATTTATTCTTTGCAAAGTTAACCATTATGCATTTGTTCATAAATCTTTACCGCTAAGACTACCGCAAAGACGCTAAGACACAAAGGAATTACTTACTATCGTTCGAAATGATTACAGATAATTTATGTGTAAATAACTTTCAACTTTATAAACTTTCAACTTTCAACTTTATAAACTTTCAACTAACTTGTTTTGTTTTAGCCGAATAATATTTGCATAAATCTTTTAATCCACACTTTTTGCAATTTGGTTTGCGGGCAATACAAACGTATCTGCCGTGAAGAATCAGCCAGTGATGAGCAATGGGTAACAGTTCATCGGGAATATATTTTACAAGTTGTTTTTCGGTTTCCAACGGAGTTTTGGCATTTGTTGACAACCCGATACGTGCAGCTACTCTAAATACATGAGTATCAACAGCCAAAGCGGGTTTATCGAAAATAACAGATGCTATAACATTTGCTGTTTTTCGCCCTACTCCGGGTAATTTTTGCAGTTCGTTTATATCTTCGGGAACATTGCCGTTAAAATCTTTTACAAGCATTTTTGCCATTCCGCTAAGATGCTTTGCCTTATTGTTCGGGTATGAACAAGTTCTTATATATTCAAAAATATCATCGGGGGTTGCATCTGCCATAGCATATACATCGGGGTATTTTTGAAACAACGGCGGTGTGATTACATTTACGCGTTTGTCGGTGCATTGTGCCGATAAAATAACCGCTACCAACAGTTCGTAAGGATTGGTATAATCAAGCTCTGTTTCGGCAACAGGCATATTTTCCTGAAAATACTCTATTACTTTCTCAAATCGTTCTTTCTTTTGCATTTTTTTAATCTTCAATAATATTTAATGTGATAATGTGATAATAGACTGATAGAGACTAGAAGCTAGAAGCTAGAATAAGTCTAGCATCTAGCAGTCTAGCATCTAATAGTCTAGCGTCAGTCTATATTTTTCCGCTTACTACGGTTATAATCTTGTCTGTATCAAAATATTTATT
>CAYRJP010000395.1:0-2500 GCA_964424425.1 uncultured Bacteroidales bacterium
AATACCGGATGCACAGTTTTGTCCGTCAACAGCCGATGAAACAATGCCGCCTGCATATCCTGCACCTTCACCAGCGGGAAACAAGCCTTTAATTTGCGGATGCATAAAAGTATCTCTGTTTCGCGGTATTCTTATAGGTGAACTTGTGCGGCTTTCAACACCTATTATTACAGCTTCGTTTGTAAAATAACCGATCATTTTATTGTTAAAAGATTTTAATCCTTGTTGCAATCGTGTTTTAATATTTTCGGGTATCCATTCGTGCATTGGTGATGAATGTAGTCCGGGTCTGAAAGAACTGTCGGGCAGAGTATTTGATATTTTGTTTGTCGCAAAATCAACCATTCGTTGAGCCGGAGCTATTTGACCTTCTCCGCCATTTTCAAAAGCAAGTTTTTCGTAATTACCTTGAAAATTTAATCCGTTTAAAGTATCGGCAATCGAATTGTAATCAATATCGTCAAGGCGTATCTCAACCACAATAGCCGAGTTTGCCCATTTTGTGTTTCGGTGCGACGGCGACATACCGTTTACTACCATTTCGTCGGGCGATGTTGATGCAGGAACAATAACTCCGCCCGGACACATACAAAATGAATAAACACCTCTGCCATCAACCTGTTGGACAAGGTTGTAAGTAGCGGCAGGTAAATATTTGCTTCTTACTTGACACGAATATTGTATAGAGTCAATAAGTTGTTGTGAATGCTCCATTCTTACTCCCATGGCAAACGGCTTGGCTTCGAGCAAAATATTTTGTTTGTATAACATTTTGTAAACATCGCGTGCCGAATGTCCCGTAGCCAAAACAACAGCTTTAGTTTTTATAACATCACCGTTTTGAGTTTTTACGCCTTCAATGCTGTTGTTTGAAATAATCAGTTCGGTAAGTTTAGTCTCAAAATGAATTTCACCGCCAAAATAAATAATTGTTTCTCTTATTCGTTTAATAATATCGGGCAATTTATCAGAGCCAATATGTGGATGAGCATCAATAAGAATATCGGCAGCGGCACCATGATATTTCAATATTTTCAGAATATCTTTAATATTTCCGCGTTTTTTTGAGCGAGTAAACAGTTTACCGTCTGAGAAAGTTCCTGCTCCTCCTTCGCCAAAAGCATAGTTTGAATCGGGATTTAGTGAGATGTTTTTATGAATTAAAGCAATATCACGCTTTCGCGATTTTATATCTTTTCCGCGTTCTATTACTATCGGCTTTATGTTGTTTTCTATCAGTTTTAAAGCAGCAAAAAGTCCTGCCGGACCCGAGCCGACAACAACAACAGGTTCTTTACTCGATACGTTTGTGAGATTCAATTCTTCATTTGATTCTTGTTGTGGTAGTTCATCAATAAAAACGGTAAGTTGCAGATGAACTTTAACATTTTTATTTCTGGCATCAATAGAGCGATTGTTAAGTTGAATTTTTTTTATGCGATTGGGAGATATTCCTGTTTTTTTGACAATATGTTTAAAATAATACTTTTCGCAAGATGCTTCTTTTGGAGATAATACAAGAGTAATATTTTTTTGCATAAAAATTATTCAAAATAGATAAGAAAAGTCACCATTTTTGTTCCTAAACGTTTAAAAGCTTCGGTATATTGAGTATTATCGTAATTTACAATATTTAAAAGTCCGTAAGAAAATCGTATTTCAGTTGAAAATTTAAAATATGGCAGATAATAATCAATACCAAATCCGGCTTCAAGTAAAATATCTTGTCTGTTGAGTCTGATTTTAGGTTGATCTTCGGGTTTTATTTTTTTTCGAGCTGCAAAATCAATAGAGTAGGTAGCACCGAAAATTACATACGGGCGATAGTTATTTAAACGAACAGCCCTGTATTTAATTAAAAAAGGAACTTGAAGAAATGTAGATTCTATCTTCATTGTATGCCTGTAAAATGAAGTGTCGGAGCCTGAAACATCGGCAAGCAAATAATTCAAATCTCGTTGTCCGAATAATAATCCCGGAGTGCATCTCAAATCCCAGTTGTTTGATAACCTTAGGTTGGTAACCATATTAGCACCAAAAGTAGGTTTGGCAATACCTTCGATTGAATAAACAGTATCAAGAGAATTAAAATTATCAGCATTTATTGTTGAAAAATCAAGTAACCCAAGTGAAAAAGAAAATCCGAAATGGTAAGGACTTTTGTCGTAAAACTCTTTGTTCCAAGGTTTTGATTTTTGTGCAAAAATAAAAACAGGTAATAAGATAAATATTATAAGTAGTAGTTTTTTCATATTTTAATCAAAGATGTAAATATCTGAATTATTAATTGTTAAACCCGACTTATGCAGTAGAAGCTATGAAATAGTAAACTTACGGCATTTAGTAAGGGTTACCCCGATTTAGAAATACACCATTTTGGTTATTGTCCAAACCGGATGTAGTTCTTTATCGCTATGCAATAGAAAAATAGTTTTTTCTATTGCATAGTATTAACGACAAAAATAAATAAATATTTTACATTTTTGTATTTTGATAAAAA